>SHXR01000097.1 GCA_009693235.1 Betaproteobacteria bacterium
CGCATGAAGCCGGCCGAAGATCACGCGTGTGCTGCAAGGCCGCTGCGGGCTACGCCCTTCGCGACCTTGCGGCACACGAAGAACCGATTCACCAAAAAGCGGACAACCTATTTGTTACCAAACCGGACAGATCTATTTACTCCCGACACTCGACCGACCAATGGCATGGTAGGCGTAAATAAGGCCGTTTCCTTTACGGAATGTTAGGAACGCCAAATATCAACGTGCCGATTGGATGTTGCGGTTAGAACGCACCGGACACGTTATCTGTTAGTCAATGATGCTTGATCGAATACCAGTAATCTGCGCGAGGGGTTATGGATGTTCACGCATCCCGTTCTGACCCCTTTTGCCGGTCTTGCCCGCAAGCCCAGGCCAAGAGCTTCCGTGTGGTGCGATCGGCGGTACACTTTCCAAACGTGTCAGCATTCCAATCCGCGCCAGACAAATGACCGCATAACGATGAAATTCCGTATCCTCGGACGCACCGGCGTTCAAGTATCACCGTTGTGTTTCGGCACGATGTCGTTCGGTGGCGATGCCGATGAGAAGGCCTCCGCGGCGATGTATCGCGCCTGCCGCGATACGGGCATCAACTTCTATGACACCGCGAATCAGTACAGCAGCGGCCGCTCGGAGCAGATTCTGGGCGAGCTGATCCAGGGCCATCGCGAAGAATTGGTGCTCGCCACCAAATGCGCCAATCCGACCGGGCGCGATATCAATGCACGCGGCCTGTCGCGCCGGCACATCACGCGCGCAGCGGAAGATAGCCTGAAGCGTTTGAAGACCGATCGCGTCGAAGTGTTCTATCTGCACCAACCCGACCCCGCCACGCCGCTTGAAGAATCGATGCGCGCGTTGGAAGACCTCGTGCGCGCCGGCAAGATCCTGTATCCGGCGATCAGCAATCACTCCGCGTGGCAGACCCAGCAAGCCATCGATATTCAAAAGGCGCACGGCTGGGCTGCGCTGCAGGCCGTGCAGCCGATGTACAACCTCGTCAAACGCCAAGCGGAGGTGGAGATTCTGCCGATGGCTGAAGCCAATGGGCTCAGTGTGCTGCCGTACAGCCCGGCCGCGGGTGGCGTGCTCTCAGGCAAGTACTCGCAGCAGGAGAAGCCGACGATCGGGCGCCTGTATTCGAATCCAAGGTACAAAGATCGCTATGGCGAGGCGTGGGTGCACGAGACGGCGGCGAACTTTGCCGCGTTCTGCAAGAACCGTGGCGTGCATCCGGTAAGCATGGCCGTCGCGTGGGTAGGTGCGCATCCCGCTGTCACCGCGCCCGTCATCGGTGCGCGCAGTGTCGAACAGCTTCAGGCCTCGCTTGATTCGCTGAAGATCGACATGACGCCGGCATTGCGCGCTGAACTGTCGGCGCTATCGCGCACGCCGCCACCTGCGACCGACCGGCTCGAAGAAGTCATTCAGCCGAAGTAACGCCCCGCTATCGTTCCAGCAACGATTTGATGAGCTTTCTTGCGGCCTGGCTATTCCAATCCACCTCGCCCCACATCCGCGCAAGGACGTTGCCCTTGCGATCGATGAGGTAGGTGGCGGGCATGGCCCAGGCGCCGTATAGCTGCCCCACTTCACCCTCGGGGTCGAGGACGATCGGAAAGCTCAGCTTCAACTGCTTGGCCATCGACAGTGCGTCGCTCCGCTTGTCCTTCACGTTGACTGCGAGAATCTCGAAGCCTGCGGCCTTGTATTCAAGATACAGGCGTTCCATCGAAGGCATTTCAGCGCGACACGGCCCGCACCAACTCGCCCAGAAATTCACCGTCACGAGCTTGCCGCGGAAATCCTTCAGCGAAACTTTCTTGCCGTCTGGATTGACGAGCGTGAAATCAGGCGCCTCGGGATGGTCGGCAACTTCTGCAAGCTTCGGAATGACCTTGTAATCGATCACCGCCCCACGCTGCGTCTGCGCGACAAGTGGACCAGCGCATAAAAACAATGCGGCCAGCATCGCTAGAAGTTGGCCGTGCCGGGTGGTTCTTAGCAATATCTACCCCTTGTTAATCTTCATCACTTCGCCGATCAGCGTGCTGGTCGGAACGAGATCTTCCTTTGGCGCCAGGATTTTCTTGTAGCGAATGATGCCTTCTTTATCGACGATGAAGTACGAGCGCTGCGCGAGCCTTCGCTCGGGAATCAGCACACCGTAGGACTGGATCGCCTTCAGCTCCGGGAAATCGGTCAGCAACGGGTAATTGAGCTTTAGGGATTCAGTAAATGCTTTTTGCGAGAATGCGACGTTCGCACTGATGCCAACGAGTTCGGCATCGGCGGCTTGAAACTTCGAATAGTCATCCCGACCGGACGACAATTCGTTTGCTCAGGTCGGCGTGGAATCGAGAACGTAGAACTGAATGACGATGCTCTTCTTGCCGAGAAAACTGCTCAGCTTGAATCGGCCGCCTTGGGTGCTCACCAAGTCGAAGTCCGGGGCTTTGTCCCCGACCTCGATCGCGGCAGCCATGCCGGAAAATGCGAACAGCACGAATGGCAATGTGATTGCCAGGATGAATCGCTTCACAGTTTCTTCTTGGTTTTGATGGTTGGTGTTGTTCCGGCGCTCAGCGTCGCTTGGCGCCGCGCGGTACTGGCGGACTTCGCCGGCCGCCATAATGGTACGCCCAACGCGCGGTACTCGGATATAGGCTGCGGCGATCATCACTCCGTCGTGATCCCGGTGGTCTTCACAATTTTTGACCACATCGCCACCTCCCTACGGATGTAGTCAGAAAATACCTGGGCCGAGCCTGGCCGTGGTTCGATGCCCATGTTGGCGAGGCGTTCCCGCACGTCAGGCAGCAGCACGATTTGATTCACATCATCGTTCAGCCGGTTGACGATCGCAGACGGCGTTTTCATTGGCGCGAAAAACCCGACCCACGACCGCTCCTCGAAATCTGCAAAGCCTGATTCGCTCACGGTTGGCACGTCTGGGAATGCATCGACCCGCGTTAGACTGGAGATCGCCAGCATCTTCAGGCTGCCTTGTTTGACAAACACCGCAACCGGCGGCATGGATCCGCTAATCACTTCCACTTGATTGGAAACCACTGCGGTGATTGCGGGCGCGCCACCTTGAAAGGGAACATGCGTTGCCTTCAGCCCTGCCAGCGTGTTGAACAAATACTCGGCGGCAAGATGCGAAGAGGTGCCAATGCCCGCGGTGGAGTAGGTCAAGCGTCCACCATTGGTCCTGGCGAGGCGGATGAGATCCTGCAGGCTGGTGGCCGGATTGGAGGCGTGTACCGCGAATAGGCCCGGCGTCGATCCGGTATTTGCGATCGGCGTCAAGTCTGTGAGCAGATCGAACCCGGTGTTCTTGTACAAGCTGACATTGATGGCGCTCGCGGCGGTATGCGAAAGCAAGGTGTAACCATCGGGTGCAGCCCCGGCGACTTGCCTCGCGCCAATATTGCCGCCCGCGCCGCCACGGTTTTCGACCACCACCGGTTGCCCAAGCCGCTCACTGAGTTTTTGTCCGACCAGACGCGTGACGGTGTCGGCGAAACCACCCGGCGCGAAGGCCACGACGATGCGGACCGGCTTGTTCGGATAGGGCGCCTCGGTCTGCGCCGCGATGGGCTGGGCCAAGAACCCGAATGCGATAACCGCGAACGTTGCCAACCGGTGCGCGGAGTGCTTGGCTCGGTCGATACCCACCGCAAAAAGCGTCATAGCTCATTCCTCTTGATTGATCGTCCAGTTTCGTCGCGCAATCCGCCAGTAGGCATGCCGCACGAGATCACGCCAGCGCGTGCGCCAGCATTTGAGCGCGTCGCTGCCTTCGTGCACGAGGCAGATATTGCATGACACGCAGTCGACGAGGCCACGCCGGCCGGCTGCGATCTGATTGGGTAAGTCCGGTTCGCGCACGAACGGGCGCGCCATCGCGATGAAATCCGCATCGCCTGCGTGCATCACATCGGCCATCGTATCAGTGGTGCGCATGCCGCCGACGAGAATGACCGGTATGTCGACTTGGCGCTTCACCGCCTGTGCAAACGGCCGGTAATACGCTTCGGGCACCGGCGACGAAAAGACGCGATGGAGCACGCCGTCGGCTAACGCGCGTGCCCGCGTAATGCCGGTGTAGGGGCGGATGTTCTCGGTGTAGCTGTTCATGAGGCCGTAAGTGACCTCGACGGCGTCCAGCCCTTCGGTGCGGAGCATCTTGATGCGAGCGAGTCCCTCTTCCATCGAGAGACCACCCGCCACCGCGTCAGTCACGCCGATTCGCGCAGTGACTGGAACGTTTGATCCGACCGTTTGCCGCACGAGCCGATAGACCTCGCGAAGGAATCGCCCACGTCGGTCCGCATCACCGCCCCAATCATCGTCACGACGATTGGCGAAAGGAGAGTTGAATTGCGATAGAAGATAGCCATTGCCAGAATGAAGATGAATACCGTCGAAGCCCGCAGCCATCGCGCGTCGTGCAGCGGTGCCGAACGCAGCGATCACCGCGCCAATGTCGATGGCGGACATTTCGTTAGGCTGCCGCGCATAGATCGCATTCGGCACCACCGAGGGCGCGACCGGCTCGATGTCACGCATCACCGTCTGGCTGCCCGCATGGGCAAGCTCAGCGAAAATAACGCCACCTGCGGCGTGTACGGCTTCCGTCATCCGTCGCAATCCGGCGACGCATCGATCATCGTGGATGCCAAGCTGGAACGGTGCGTACTGACCGCGCTGTTCAACGAACAGGTGGCCGGTGATGAGCAAGCCCGCGCCGCCGCGCGCAAGATCACCATAGAGACGCACATGCGCATCGCTCGCTTCGCCCTCTGCGTTCGCCATCGTCTCGCCGGTCGCTGCGCGCACCAATCGATTGCGCAAGGTGAGCGCACCGATGCGGCCGGGCGCGAGGTAGGGGGCATCCACCGTGCTAAGCATGCAAGGCTGCGATTGCGTCGATCACGAAAGCGGACCCAATCCGCTCCTGTTCGAGGCGGATTCGTACACCAAGCCTATCCCGTCTGAGATCATCGTAGAGCGCGGATTCGGCGGGATGAAGCCCGGGCAGATCGACGATCGTGCGGGCCTCGAGCGGCTCTTCCGTCGATAGGTTTTGATGCGTGAGAAGCGTCGCGCGATCCATCAATAACGAACGCGATCAATTCCTTCACCGAGTTGACCGGCAGATGTGGCGAGACGGTGAGCAACAAGTGGCCGCGTGCCAACACCACGATCGGCTGGAAATCGCGTTCGATGTTGTACGGAATCTTCGCGATCATGTTGGGTGAGGTGGCGAGTGCGCCGATGGGCCCGAGCCCAAGCGTGTAGCCATCGGGTGCGGCTTTGGCGACCGCATCGAGTCCGATCGTGAATGCGCCGCCCGGACGATTCTCAACGACGATCTGCGCGTTGAGCGTCTTGGCAAGTTCGGCCGCATAGAGGCGCGCGACGGTATCGGTGGCGCTGCCCGGTGCTTGCGGCACGATGAGGCGGATCGGCTTGTCGGGAAACTGTGTCAAGGCAGATTGCGCCATGACCAATCCAAGCACCGTTACAAACAAGATTGAGCAACGACCCACAGGCGGCCTCCCTTTCAGGACAGATAGAATGAATGCGACAATGTACCCTGTATTTTTGCGCGGCATCATCGACGCGTCGCTTCTTATCGGGCACCCACTCATGGTTCGTCTCATCGCGATTTTGGCGCTGGTTGCGGGGTTGGTACCGCATGGCGTCGCGCAGCCCTATCCCGCCAAGCCGATCCGTCTGATCATTCCCTTCGTACCAGGTGGTGCGGTCGATATCACGGCGCGCACGATCGCGCCGGGACTGGCAGAAGAGCTGGGCGCCAATATCGTCGTGGAGAATCGCGTCGGCGCCGGCGGCACGATTGGCGCTGATCTCGTCGCCAAATCAGCGCCCGATGGCTACACGCTCATGCTCGGCTCAAACAGCACCTTGAGTGTGGCACCGAGCCTCTTTCCCAAGAATCCGTACGACCCCATCCGTGATTTCGCTCCCATTAGTCTCATCGCGGCGACACCCTTTGTGCTGGTCGTGCGGGCGTCGCTCGATGCACATTCGCTCGATGCGGTTATCGCGCTCGCCAAAGCGAAACCCGGCCAATTGACGATGGGCTCAGGCGGCACCGGCAGCTCGAACCATCTGGTCGGCGAACTCTTTCAGATGCTCACTCGAACGAGCATCACGCATATTCCGTACAAGGGAACGGGCCAAGCCGGGGTGGATCTGCTGGCCGGTCAGATCGACCTCCTGTTTGATCAGCTCGCCTCGTCAGCCAACAATATTCGTTCGGGTAAAGTACGCGCCATCGGTGTTGCGGCGAAGACACGGTCGGCCGCAAATCCGGACGTCCCGACGATGGCCGAAGCGGGCCTCGCGAATTTTGAGGTCACCAACATCATCGGCATCCTTGCGCCGGCCCGGACGCCCGCGGACATCATCGAGAAAATCAACGCCGCGACCCGGACCGTGCTCGCCCGCACCGTGGTCAAGGAGCGGTTTAGTGGCATCGGTGTCGAACCATCGCCTAGTTCGCCCGCCGCGTTCAGCGCCTATATCAAGGAAGATCTCGCGAAATGGACGAAGGTGGTAAAAGAGGCGGCAATCAAGGTGGAGTGAGAGTTCATGGATGTCTGGTTTCATTGCGAAATTACTTATCCGTTTGTGCCGCAGGAGGTGCTCGACCGTGCCGATTCCGTGCGCGGTACATTGCCGAATAAATACTGCGATCCGGTGATCGCCGCGCAGCTGTTCGAAGAGACGCTCGACGAGTTCATGCTCTGCGATGATGTGGACATCAACGTCGTTGCGATTGAACATCATGCGGGAATCAATTCCCTGCTTGGTGCGAATCCGCTCCTGCTTGGCATCCTCGCCCGGCAGATGCGCAAGGTGCGGATTCTCAGTTTGGGAACCTTGATCACGTTACGGCCCGATCCGGTCCGCATCGCCGAGGAATATGCGACCGCCGATGTGATTTCACGTGGGCGCCTGGAAATCGGTTACGTGAAATCAGGCAATACCGAGATGGCCTCCAACAATGTGAGCGCGATCGACAATGGCGAACGCTATTGGGAAGCGATCGATCTCATCACCAAAACGCTGACCTCGCACGAAGGTCCGTTCAGCTGGGAAGGCAAGCACTTCACGCATCGCCATGTGAACATCTGGCCGCGTCCCTACCAGCAACCGCATCCGCGCATGTGGTGTGCCACGGGCGATCCCTCGACCGCCGCCGAAGTCGGCCGGCGCGGCATGGTCAATGTGCTCGTCTTGCGCGGACCGGAAGGCACCAAGCAGGCGTTTGCGGCGAATCGCACGGCGCGTGCAACGGCCGGATTGCCGCCATCAACGACGGACACCTTCGGCTATGCCGCCTTGGTCGCGGTCGGCGACACGGATGAAGAAGGGATCCAGTTGGGCGACAAGCTCCTCTGGTTTCTCAATACGAGTCTCAAATCGGCGCCGCAGTTTGGCAAGTTCTTGGCGGGCACCATTCCGCCCGAAGCGGCCCCTTCGGTCTATCGCACCAAGCCCCCCGCGTCGGCCAATCCGAAGCCTGGCTTTGTGGCGCCCTCCAGCGCCAACGCGGCCTCGCTGATCGGCATCACTGTCACGCAAGCGATGCAGCGAGGGATTCTCTTCGCCGGCAACCCTGAATCTGTCTATCAGCAGATCATGAAGTTCTACGAAACGGTCGGCGGTTTCGGGCATCTGATCATGATCGGGCGCTCAGGGTTCATGACGCATGCAGAAACGGTGAAGAGCATCAATCTCTTTGCGAAGCACGTGTCGCCGAGGCTGCGGGAGATCGGGCCGGTCATCGCGGGGCTGGGGCAGTAGCGGGGCGTCCGACGGAAAAGAGCCAGTTTAATGGAAAATGTGTCTTGATAAATCACGTTAGGCGCCGCGGGAAAACTAGTGGCCCGTAACGTTTGAAGTGGAAGTAATGCGACGCGACGGGTCGAAGTATTTCCACTTCACGGGCTTTGGCTGCTCGTTGTAGTGACGGATGTATCGCATGAGCTTGCGCTTGAGATCCGAAACGGAAGTGAAGACACCGCGG
>SHXR01000042.1 GCA_009693235.1 Betaproteobacteria bacterium
CGTCCAGCGTGAGCGAAATGCGGGGCATGGCCCCGCTTTCTGTCGCAAAACGCCCCGCAAGTTCGATGAATATTTCATTCGCTTCGCAAATTCGACAAAATCACACTCAGGGATCCCTCGTGCGGCTACTTGATCGGTGTTTTCTTAACGGCGAACAAGGCCTCCCACTGGGCGGGGTCCGCTTCCGCTACCGGCGCGACATATCGCACGGCCGCATTGTTCACGAGCACGTTGAGTCCGCTAAAAAGCGAGCAAGCTCTTGCGACCGCATTTGCGGCTTCGGCCGGTATGGTGATGTCGGCGACCTGCGCCGCGACATTGGCCTCACCCCAGCGCGCACCAATCGCCGCGACGGCGTCGGCAAGCAAGGTGACATCGCGATCGACCAACAGCACCTTCGCTCCCTCGGCGCAAAATAGCTCTGCGGTTGCCGCACCGATCCCACCGGCGGCGCCGGTAATCAGTGCGCGCTTGCCGGCTAAGCGCGCTCGGGACGGATCGAATGACATCGTGTTCATCGAGTCATGACGCCAATGGTGTGTGCCAGGCATCGTAGCCGTATAGCCAATCGCCGTTATTTCCTTCGCGTAACCAGTTGTTCGCACGCGAGCCAAGTTGCACGCGGCTGCTGCGGTCTAGGCGCGTGAGCCCGTAACGTCGCAGTGCATCGGCGACACCCGCGCGATCGACGCCGGCAAGATGGCGCGCCAGGACGATCGCGTCTTCGATCGCCATTGCCGAGCCCTGCGCCATGAAGGGAAGCATCGGATGGCACGCATCACCGAGCAACGTAACACGGCCACGTGACCAGGCCCGGAGCGGATCGCGATCGTAGAGCGCCTGCTTCAACACTTCGTCCACGGCGTCGAGCAGCTTGCGCACATCGATGTGAAACGCCGCGTAGAGCCGGCGCAACTCCTCGACATTGCCGGGCACGGTCCACGACTCATCGCGCCAATCCGTTTGCGGTGCGGTCGCAAAGACGAAGATCACCTTGCCGCTTGAAATCGGGAACTGCACGAGCATCTCCGCCGGCCCCGGTCCCCACCATTTCGTGAACGCGTCGATATGCGGCAAATTGGCGACCCGCTCGATCGGCACCACCGAGCGAAAGCACACATTGCCGGTGAAACGCGGATGGTCGGGCCCGAATAGATGCGCACGCACAACCGAATGGATGCCATCGGCGCCGATCAGCACATCGATTTGGTCGGTGCTGCCGTCGGCAAAGCGAAGCGCAAGGTCTCGTTCATCATTGATTGTCACCAGCCGTTTGCCAAGCTGCGCCACGTTCGGGGGGAGCGCCGCCTCGAGCGCCGCGAGCAGATCCGCGCGATGCATCGTGTACTGCGATGCGCCGTAGCGCTCTTCGGCCGCACGGCGCATTTCAATGCGGGAGGTCACTTCGCCGGTATCCCACGTGCGGCTCAGGCGGTGCGTCGGAAACGCCGCCGTTGCACGAAGCGCGGGCCCAAGGCCGAGGCCTTCGAGCGCAATTGCTGCATTGGGGGTCAGATTGATGTCCGCACCGACCCGCGAGAATTGTCGCGCCTGTTCGTAGACCACCACCTCTTGCCCGATCTTGCGTAAGGCGATCGCGGCGGTGAGTCCGCCGATGCCACCGCCAACAATACCGACGCGCAGGGTCATGGCGCCGTTCTTCAAAATGGGAACACGAAAGCTTCCGAGCCGGGCATCGGCCGTTCGCCTCTCCGTTTCGCAAGAAAGGCATCGGCCATCATGCGCCGCACCGCAAGCACGTCTTGGTCGGCGCTGAAAAGATATTCCTCGGCGCGCGACTCGGTGAGATCGGCAAGGCTCTCGACGATGATCTGGTCTTCGGTCAGCACCTGGCGCTGACGAGGTCCGACGACTTCGTTCCAAAGCTTGGTGCAGCGTTCGCGCTCGGCATCGGTGGTTGCGCGCATGACGACCCAGCGGCTCGATTGGGTATGCGTCGCGTCGATGGCGAATTGATAGACGCGAGCGACGAACGACGGCAGGTGCGGTGCGGGCGCGATCGGAATCGTGAAGAGGCAAGGCAAGGTCCAGCGATCTCCACGCCATCCTTCCATGAAGTGTCCATGGACGATGTGATGACCGGCTGGATCGAGTGCAATGCCACGCAAGCCCTGCGGTGTATTGACGATCCGCATGCGACGATCTTCCAGTGGCGCGACTGGGCGCGCCGCTTGGCCTGCTGATCCGCGCGCGACCGGCCGCCGGAAATATTCGATCGCAATGTGACGCTCCATAGCGGCCCGACGCAGCAAAGCTACGTCTTGCTGCCGATCATTCCTTAACGAAGAAGCTGTTGTCCCGATCGGCTGAGCGACATGCCTTTCAACGCCCGGGATGAATTGAAATCGAGATCGCTTCCTGGCCGGGATGTTCGCCCGCCATGATCTCGATTGCGGTGGCGACTTTCGAGAGCGGAAATTCGTGGGTGTGCATCGGGGCGAGTTTCTTGTAGTTGCGGGATAAGAGTTCGATGGCTTGTGCGTAGGCATCGATCCCCTGTGTCCACAGGCCCTTGATCGACACTTCACGGAACACAAGTGTATCGGTATCGATCTCGACTTTCTTCGTGCCGCCTTTGATGCCCGCGAGCACCACCTGACCGCCGTTGCGTACTGAATTGATTGCATCGATGACGGGTTGCGTGGCGCCGGGCGTGACATCGAGTGCGACATCGGCGCCGCGACCGCCGGTGATAGTCATCACGCGTTCGACGACATTCTCGCGATCGGCGACGATCGTGTGATGCGCACCGAACGCGCGCGCGAGATCGAGTTTGCGCCGGTCTCGTTCCAGCCCGGTCACGATGATCTGCTTGACGCCCGCATTCGCGCAAGCGATGACGGCGCCGAGCCCACGCTGGCCGGGGCCGAGAATCAGCACCGTGTCCCCAAACGTGGTTTTCGGTACGTGGAGGGACCAGCGGATGCCGGCGGCGATCGCCTGATACATCGTCGAGAGTTCGAGCGGCAATTCGGGCGGCAGCTTGTGCAGAATCGTCCGCGCATGCAGATGGATGTACTCGCTGTAGCCGCCCCACAGACCGTGTCCATAGCTCATCGGGATGTAGCCATAGGAGGGCGGCTGCTTGATCGGCAATAGTGAACGACACAGATGGTAGCTGCCTTGCAGGCAGCGCGGGCACCTACCGCAGGTGAGATGTGGTTCGAGCGCGACTCGATCGCCCACCTTCACGCCCCAGGATTTCGCTGCGTCGGCGCCGATTTCCGCGATCACCCCGACCGCTTCATGACCGGGGATCAACGGGTACTCGACCAACCTCTTCTGCACGAAGTGTCCCTTGTACTGCTCGACATCGCTCCCGCAAAGGCCATTAGCCTCGACCTTGAGCAGCGCCTGATCGACGCCGACTTTGGGGATCTCGCGTTCCTGTTCCTCAAGCCTGCGATCGGCCACCTGCACCATCACTCTTGCTTTCATCGCGACGCTCCTCGCCTAAGTCGTGCACGTATTGGAAAAGTACCACGACTGCCGCTCCATGGTCGGCGACAGCAAGCGGTGCGATACTAGTCAATATTCGCAGCTCGCAACACAAGGAGGGTTGACGCTATGGCTGGAGTTCTTGATGGACGCATTGCAATCGTGACCGGCAGCGGCCGGGGCCTCGGACGCGCCATGGCGCTTGGTCTTGCGGCATCCGGTGCGCGGGTCGTCGTCACCGATGTCGATGGTGATGTCGTCGCCGAATCCGTGGAGATCATTCGCGGACGTTGTGGTCGCGATGCCGCAACAGGATTCACCCAGGACCTCACTGCGCCGGGTGCGCCCGAGTCATTGGTCGTCCGCACGATCGCAGAGCTGGGCGGGCTGCATATCGTGGTGAACAACGCTGGCATCGGACCGCAGGCGGTCGAACCGGATTTCCTCACGAAACCGCCGAAGCTTTGGGAGATGCCGCATGGCATCTGGCAGCAGACCTACGCGGTCAATGCGCACCTACCGTTTTTCATGGCGTGCGCAGTGATGCCGCGATTCATCAAGCAGGGTTGGGGACGCGTCATCAATGTCACGACCAGCCTTGACACGATGCTGCGCGCAGGCTGCGGTGCCTATGGTTCATCGAAAGCGGCGAACGAAGCCCACACGTCGATCCTTTCGCAGGACGTCGCCGGAACCGGCGTTACCGTGAATGTGCTGGTGCCAGGTGGCCCGGCGAATACGCGCATGATTCCGGCCGCGGCACCCATCAAGCGCGAGGACCTTATTCAGCCGGACGTGATGGTCGTGCCACTCGTTTGGTTGGCGTCGGATGCGGCCTCCAGCGTGAACGGGCGCCGGTTCATCGGGGCGAATTGGGATACGAAGATCCCGCCGCGCGAAGCCGCTGAAGCCGCGGGCGCACCGATTGCGTGGCCGCAACTCGCGGGCTCAATTTGGCCGGGTGGTAATCGCCAGTAGGCAAGCAGTTCGTTTGACTCAAAGAGTCGCTGGCGCCAACGGCTTTCGACCGCGAATGAGATCGGCCGCACGTTCGGCGACCATGATGACCGGCGCGTTGATGTTGCCGCCCGGCATATCAGGCAAGACGGAGGCGTCAATCACGCGCAAGCCCTCGACGCCCCGCACGCGAAGCTCGTTGTCGACGACTGCCATCGCATCCGTCGCCACGCCCATCTTGCACGTTCCGAGCGGATGGTGGACGGTCCATGCCGTGCGGCGCATGTAGGCGTCGATGTCGGCGCGCGATTTCACGCCCGCACCCGGATTGATCTCGCGGCCACGGAACGGGTCGAGCGCCTTCTGATGTGCGACCTCGCGCACCATGTCGAAGCCGGTGCGAAAGGTATTCCAGTCTTCTTCGGTCGAGAGAAAATTCTGCCGGATTGCGACATGCGTACGTGGATCGGCTGAACGCAATCGAACGTCGCCCCGGCTGGTCGGATGCAGCACCACCGGCCGGCACATGAACGCATCCTTCGGCCGCTTGCGAATGCCTGGAAACCACGGCTGCGACTCAGGCGGCACGAAGCGTGTGAGGAATTGGATATCGGGCTGTACGAGATCTGGGCGGCTCTTGAGATGCGCAACGATCGGTCCTGGCATCTCCGTTGCGAACCCAGTCCCGAAAAAATAGGCTTGCGCCATGGCGAGCGCAATGCGGTCGTAGCGAAGTAGTCCAACGAATGGACCATCGCTTGTCCGTTCGAATTCGATGCCGCACGAGATATGGTCCTGCAGATTCTTGCCCACGCCGGGGAGCGGCACTTTGCAGGCAATTTCGTGCTGCGATAGTTCCGCAGGATCGCCGATGCCAGAGAGCATAAGAAGCTGCGGTGAATTGATGACCCCACCCGATACGATCACCGATCGGGTCGCATTGACTGTTTGGACTGCACTGTTGCGTGCCACTTCAACACCCGTGGTCCGCCCGCCCTCGATCACGAGCTTCAGCGCGAAGGTCTTCTTCCAAAGCGTGAGATTGGTGCGCTTGAGTGCAGGATACAAATAGGCCATCGCGGTATTGCAGCGACGACCGCGCCGGATCGTCGACTGGAACATGCTGAACCCTTCGGGGTGCTCGCCGTTGTGATCCTCGGTAAACGGATGGCCCGCCGTCTTGCCGGCATCGAACCATGCCTTGACGAGCGGATCGGGATACTTGTTGCGGACCGTCGTGAGCGGACCACCACTACCGCGCCACGGATTTCCACCGCCTTCCCAGTCCTCGGTCTTCTTGAAGTAGGGCAGGGCCTCCGCATACGACCAACCGGTGAGGCCGCTCGCAGCCCAACGATCGTAATCGGCCGGATGCGCACGAAAGTAACCCATCGCATTGATCGACGAGCAACCGCCGATCACCTTGCCGCGGGCACACTCGACCTTGCGGTTGTTAAGATGCGGCTCGGGTTCGGTGAAGTATCCCCAGTCATGCAGGCGCTCGAACAGGATCTTGCCCCAGCCTAGCGGCACCTGGATGATCGGATCCCAATCGGAGCCGCCCGCTTCGATCACGAGGACGCGCACATCGGCGTCTTCCGTTAATCGATTGGCGAGCGTGCAACCCGCTGAACCGGCGCCGATGATGACGTAATCGAACGATGCATGCGTTGTCATGGCGAGCGACCGCGAAAGCTATTTTTTCGGTGGTTCGGTGGATGCCCGTGCGAGCACCTTGAGGAGCAGCGCGTACATGTCCTTGGTGGCCGGGTCATTGGCCAGAAACTCATCACCGAGCGGTGCGAGCCGCCGCGTCACTTCCGCTTGGTCCTTCGCAGAAAGACGGATCACCTCACCGCCGTTGTCTTTCCATGTTTTCTCGGCGCGCTCGGCATGGCTCACAGCGGTGTGGCCTGTCCACGTCTCGAGGCCATGTGCGGTCTTGGCGACGGCGTCCTGCAGATTCTTTGGCAGCTTCGCAAGCCAGATCTTGCTCACCCAGATGCCGCTTGGAATCATGCCATCGTCCATCAGCGTAACCGGTTTGGTGACGGTAAAGAATTTCGAGCCGGTCATCACCGCAATGGCCGTGCGACAACCGTCGATGGTGTTTTGCTGTAGGGCGGGCAACACTTCCCCATAAGGCATCGGCACGCCGGTCATGCCAAGCACACTCGCCAGTTTGCTTTCCATCTTGCTAGCCAGCACGCGGACTTTCAGGCCTTTCATATCATCCAGGGTGCGGATCGGTTTCAACGACGCAATAGACGTTGAACCGTAGGCGTACAGCATCACACCGACTACGCCACCCTTGTCGCCCAGCTGCAGGAATTTGTCGCGAAACTCCGGATCGGTGAACGCGTTGTTGGCGTGCCAATAGTTCTTGTAGATGCCGGGTGCATCGGGCACTTCAAAGCCCCGGTTTAATCCCGAGAAGAATCCGGGCGGCGAGATGAATGCGGCCTGCACGCCGAGCTTCACGTTTTCAACCTGGCGCGGGATCGCACCCAACTGCCCGGCCGGAAAAATTTCGACCTTGATGGCGCCGTTGGTGGCCTTGGCAAGGTCTTCTGCATATTTGATCGCAAGGTCGTGCTGGATGTCATTCACGCTTGCCAAACCGATGCGCATCGTGTGTTGCGCATGAGCAAACGCGCTCGCAAAACAGAAAACAGTAAACGCTAAGACTCGAATGATTTGCATGGTGGTGTCCGTCCTCCTCGTGGTGGTTGTTACAGCGCACGGACCAGGACCATCGTGAGGTCAGGCCAGTACGAAATGATGACAAGTCCGATGAGATTGATGATGATAAATGGTACGAGTCCGCGATAGAGCGTGCCAAGCGGTACTTTGAACATCGCCTGAGTCACGAAGATGTTCAAGCCGAACGGTGGTGTGAACATGCCGATCATTAAGTTCACTGTTAGCACGACGCCGAAGTGGACCGGATCGATGCCGGCGGCGACGACAACCGGTTTCAGTAGCGGCGACAGCACGAGAATCGCCGAAATCGGGTCGAGAAAGCAGCCGATGATGAGCAACAGGATGTTGATTGCCGCCATGACCATCCAAGGAGCCATGTTCATCGCTTTTAGCCACTCGACGATCATCTGCGGTACCCCTGCGATGGTGAGCAGTCGCGAGAACAGCATCGCCGCGCCGACAATGACGAGAATCTGCGCTGTCAGATAGGCCGATTCAACCGTGACTTTCCACAAGCCCCGCGCGTCAAGATCGCGATAGATGAAGAGGGCGACGATGATCGAATAGAGGCAGGAAACACCCGCGGCTTCGGTCGGCGAAAAAATTCCGGAGTAGATGCCGCCCAGAATGATAAGCGGCATGCCAAGTGCCCAGGAGCCGTGCCGTGTCGTCGTGACGATGTTTCTGAAAGCGAATGTGCCGCCTTCCTGAATATCGAGACGACGCGCAACGAAATAGACGTAAGCCCCCATCATCGCGGCAATCAGCAGTCCGGGCAGAATCCCACCGATGAAAAGGTTGCGGACCGACTCCTCGGCCGCGACACCGTAGAGGATCATGCCGATCGACGGTGGAATGATGCCCGCGATGGCACCCGATGAGGTGATGAGTCCGCTGGCAAAATATTCGGGATAGCCACGCGCGCGCAGCGACGGATAAATCATGCCGCCAATCGCGGCAACGGTCGCGGGGCTCGATCCTGAGATGGCACCGAAGATCGTACAGGCACCGACAGTGGTGAGCCCGAGGCTGCCGCGCAGTCCACCGAGAAAGGACAACACCCAATCAACCAGACGCTTCGAGATGCCGCCTGCGGTCATGATTGCACCGGCCCAGATGAAGAACGGCACCGCAATCAGGTTGTAGTTGTCGACGCTGCCAAAGAGCTCGGTCTGGATCATCTCGATCGGCAGATCCATCACCCAGACCAATGTGACCGAACCCGCGGCCATGAGGACGGTGAAGATCGGCATCCCCATCACCAACAGCAGCAAGGGGAGCAACACCATCGCCCAGATCATGTCTTGACCCCTTGGACGGGCACGTCGCTACCGGTTGCCGGGCCGGGGTCGGCGCTGAACGTCCGCGCGAGGACGCAGAGGATCATCAAGGCGAATGAGGCGGGAATGATCATGTGCAACCAGCTCATCGGAATGCCGGCGACAAGGCTCGTATGCGTGAAGCTTGCGATCGAGGTCACCGATTGATAGATGATCAATGCCCCCGCAGCAACGAACAACACCACCGCTGCGATGTCGCACACACGCCGCGACCATCCGGTGAGCATCTTGGAAAGCAGATCCATCTTAAGGTGGTTCTGGTCCCAGGTCACCAGCACCGCGCCCAGATAGACAATCCAGACGAGTGCGTAGCCCAGCACTTCCTCGGCCCAGATGATCGGCTTGAATAACACGTAGCGGCCAAACGCATTGGCGCAGATGAGCACCATGCTGAGTATGAGTATGGTGCCGATCACGACGCGCACGACCGCAAGGATCGAGTCAATGAAGCGCTTCAAGCTCCCCCTCTTGCCTGCTTATTGGGTTTGAACGTGGCACGGTACCGCAAAGCACGGGTCGTTGCAGGCGCGACGCGACCGCTGATGGGATTTGCGGAGTTTTACCGGGGAACCGCGTGTTAGCATATCCTGGAGCATAGGCCGGTCACGGAGATGAAGAAATGCTAGCCCCACGCCCTGATAAGGCTCGAACGTCCCGCGCGGTCCGTTTGTTCAAAAATGGACGCAGCCAAGCACTCCGCATACCCAAGGAATTCGAGTTGCCGGGCAATCAGGCGACGATTCGGAGGGAAGGCGATCGATTGATCGTCGAACCGTTGAAGCGGACCAATCGCCTGGCTATGCTTTTCAACTCGTGGAAGCCATTGAAGGGCACGTTTCCTGAGGCGGCAGATCCTCCCATCAAGGCCGAGGAAGTCCTATGAGATGGCACAGGTTCGTTTTCTGCTCGACACGAATATTCTGTCTGCGGTCATCAAGAATCCGTTAAGTCCGCTCGCGGCGCGGCTCGCGGCGGCCAGCATCGATGAACTGGGCACGAGCATCGTCGTTGCCTGCGAGCTTCGATACGGCGCGCGAAAGAAAGGGTCACGAGCACTGACGACGCGGGTTGAACAATTCCTCGCGACGATACCGGTATTGCCATTAGAGGGCGAGGTCGATCGTCACTATGGCACCCTTCGTGTGGCTTTGGAGCGCCGCGGCCAACCCATCGGGTCCAATGATCTGCTCATCGCCGCGCATGCGCTCGCGCTTGGCGCTGTGCTGGTAACAGCAAATGAACGAGAATCCAAGCGCGTGCCGGGGCTGAAGGTCGAGAATTGGCTCGCTTTGTGATGACTTATGTGGACCGCGCGTCGACTCGGCAGCGTCATTCAAAACAGTTCACCGACGATCTTTTATCGTGATCGCAAGCTGAACGAGAAATTCTTGAGTGCTTACCTGATCGTTGGTCGTATACCGCTCCCCGACCGAGTCGCCCGCCAAACAACCTCCGGTGTCGCGGGCATGTCGATGTGTTGCACGCCAAAAGACTTCAACGC
This sequence comes from Betaproteobacteria bacterium, assembly GCA_009693235.1. Lineage (GTDB taxonomy): Bacteria > Pseudomonadota > Gammaproteobacteria > Burkholderiales > SG8-39 > SHXR01. The sequence goes on from SHXR01000042.1 coordinate 9,961, forward strand.
ATCGAGAATGGCGTGGATCACCGCGGCGGGTGCGCCGACCGTGCCGCCTTCGCCCGCGCCTTTGACGCCGAGAATGTTGCTGGGGCTCGCGACATCGCGACTGATCACCGGAAAGGAGGGCAGGTCATCGGCACGTGGAATCGTATAGTCCATGAATGAGCCCGACAGCAGCTGCCCGGTTTCCAGCTGATACACCGTGTGTTCGTACAGCGCTTGTCCGATGCCATTGGCAACCGCACCGTGCATCTGTCCATGCACCACCATTGGATTGACGGCACGACCTGAATCATCGACCACCGATAACGACACGATCTGCACATGGCCGGTCTCGGGATCGACTTCGACTTCACAGACTTCGCAGCCGTTGGCGAAAGCGAAGGCCGGATTCGAGTGCATCTTGGAGGCCATCAACAGTCGGCCAAGCGAAGGCGGGATCTTGCCCGATTCGGCGGCACGCGCAACCTCGAAAATGCCGACGCGTCGATCCGTCCCGGATACCTGGAACGCGCCATTCCGGTATTCGATGTCGCTAACAGACGTTTCCATCAGATGCGCGGCCATCTGCGTACCCAAAGCGATGACAAGATCTGATACTTCGGCGGCTGCCGCGCCGGCCCGCACCATCGAACGTGATGCGAAGGTGCCGACGCCTTTGGCGACCTTGTCGGTGTCGCCTGCCACGATGCGCACGCTCTCAAACGGCACACCGAGCCGCTCGGCAACGACCTGCGCGAACACCGTCTCATGGCTTTGGCCCTGCGATTGGCTGCCTACCGGCACATCGATATGGCCGTCCGGAAAAACGCGCACTTCCGCGAATTCTTCGGGCGATCCGCCGGTGCCTTCGAGGTAAGGGCCAAATCCTATACCGCGCAATTTGCCATTCCGGATGCTGGCGGCGTGTCGTGCTTGGAAACCTTCCAAGTCGGCAATTTTCACCGCCTCATCGAGCCGCGCAACAAAGTCCCCGGAGTCGTACAGAGCACCGGTCGCCGTGCGATAGGGGAATGCAGAAGCCGGCACCATGTTCATGCGACGCAGTGCAATTGGATCGCGTGCCGTGTCCCGCGCCGCCTGCTCGATGAGCCGCTCAACGGTGTACACACATTCGAAACGGCCGATCCCGCGAAAGACATTGACCGGTGCCGTGTTGGTAAAACGCCCTTCGACGCGCAGATGAATTGCCGGAATCGCATAGAGGCTGGAGATCATGCGCTCCATGTTCGAGACCGTTGAATACGGAATCGTCGGCGCGAAATGTGCGCCGAGGTTTGTCGTTGAATGCACGCGCAACGCGGTGATGCGGCCGGTTGCATCGAGCGCGAGCTCACCGTCCAAAACATGATCGCGTGATTGCGAATCGGTAAGAAAAGCTTCCGACCGTGTGCTCGTCCACTTGACTGGGCGCCCCAGCCGTTTCGCGGCCCAGGTGATCGCGATGTACTCCGGATACAACTGATTGCGCGCGCCAAAGCCACCGCCCACGTCATCGGTTACGCAACGAATGCGATCAAGCGGTACGCCAAAGACGCGCGCAAGATTGCCGGCGTGCTGATGAATGCTATGCAGCCCGGCAAAAAGCGTATAGCGCTGGGCCGCCGCGTCCCACATGCCAATCGCTGAGCGCGGTTCCATGAAACAGATGATGAGACGATTGTCGATCAAGCGCATGCGAGCCACATGTGCGGCGCGCTCGATCGCGCGCTCGCTCGCCCGTACATCACCGCATTCCCAGTCATAGCAGCGATTGCGCTCGGCGGAGTCATGCAACTGTGGTGCGCCCTCTGCATCCGCTTTGAGCATATCGACCGTCGCGCCGCGCGTCGTGTAGTTCACGATGACGGCTTCGGCGGCATCCTGCGCGGCAAACGGTGTTTCGGCAATGACGATGGCAACCGCTTCGCCAACGTAGCGTGCTCGGTCGGTCGCTAAGGCGAACCATGGCGGCTCGGCGAAGGGCGACCCGTCACGATTCGTGATGCCGCCGCTCCGCTCGGCAAGCAGCGTGGGCACGGGATTGAGGCCATCGGCAAGGAGATCCTTGCCCGTGAATACGCCCGCCACGCCAGGCATCTCGCGGGCGGTGCGGGGGTCGATAGAATCGATGTCCGCATGCGCATGCGGCGAGCGCACGAAGGCGGCATAGGCCTGACCGGGGGCGTTGCGATTGTCGCTATAACGCCCTTGGCCGGTCAGCAACCGAAGATCTTCGCGACGCGGGACCGAGGCGCCAATGCCGGTGGCGCTCATCGCGTGCTCCGCCCGTCGGCGGTAGATTGAATTATTCTAGACATTGCTGTCTCCATGGGACCGTGATTGATCCGTTACCGTGGAGTATAGGATTGATGTACAAAATACCGTGTTGGGCCGTGTTTCGTAGTGTGTTGCCGTGACAGGAATATTCATGACCGTCTCGCACTACCTCAAGATTGCCATCGCGACTGCCGTGATGGCTGCCGGTACCGGCAGCGCACAGGCGCAAGCATGGCCCGCCAAACCCATCAAGTTGATCGTGGGCTCCGTGCCAGGTGGTGGCCAGGATCTGTTCGCGCGCGTGGTGGGCGGCATCGTGCAGAAAGCGCTCGGGCAGCAAATCGTGGTCGAGAATCGGGGCGGGGCGGACGGTACGCTGGCGGTCGACCAACTCGTGAAATCGGCGCCCGATGGCTATACCTTCGTGATGACCAGCAATGGCGCCACGCAGTTTGCACCGGCGCTCTATCCGAACCTCACCTACGACCCGGGCCGGGACCTCGCTGGGGTGAGCATGATCTTTCGCGCGTTCTTCGCGTTGTCGGCCGGGCCGAAAACCGAGATCAAGACCATTCAGGAATTCGTCGCGGCGGTCAAAAGAGAACCTGGGAAATTTGCCTATGCGTCATCTGGTAAGGGTTCGCCGCATTTTTTTGCGATGGAAATGTTCAAGGATCGTGCCGGACTTGATATCACGGAAGTCTCCTATCGCAGCACCGCGCCGGCGGCGATTGACGTGGCGGCGGGTGCTGTGCCGTTTGGCATGCTGGATGTCGCGACAGTCCGTCCGCATCTGCAGTCCGGAAAAATACGTCTGCTCGCCATCACCGCAAAGGAACGCTCACCGTATCTGCCTGATGTACCCACCATCCGCGAGACCGTGGTGCCGGGGTTCGAAACAGAAGCGTGGAACGCGATCATGGCCCCGGCCGGCACACCACGCGACGTTCTTGATCGCATGAGCAAGGAAATTGCTATCGCGCTGCGATCTGAGGAAGTTGCCAAGCGCATGGCCGAGGTGGGCTTCACGCCGTACATCACCACGCCGGATGAAACGATGGCGGTCATTCGCGAAGGGCTGAAGATCTATCCGGCGATGATCCGGAAGATGGGGATTACCGGTAACTAAATCTCTCGGGCGAAACCATAGGGCGGAAAAGCACCGCGCATTCCGCCGGACAAGTCAGGCGAACACGACGGCTCGACCTAGCGAAACGCCGGCATTACTTCTTTCGCGAAAAGCCGCAGGCTTCGCTCCGATACGTCGGGTGGCAGCAAATGCGATAAGCCGTTCATCGACGCAATCTCGAACCCTCCGGACTCTCATAGCAACGTTCGATCTGGGCACGCACTTCGGCGGGAGTACCCACCCAAGTCGAACCCTTCTCAATGCCGCCCTCGTATGTTTCCGATTTGATGTGCTCGACGATTTTCTCGTAGCCGACGTAGTCCTTGGCCGCCTTGCCGGTGCCCCAACCTTCCACCAGCGTGGCGGCGGCAAGGAGGGCCTTGGCGTGAGCCATCACTGGCGCACGAAATATGCGCCGCGCTTCATCGCCATCCGGTAGACATAGCATGCGATACGAAATCATAACGCTTCCGTTGCCCGGATGCCCGGCATCGCGCCAAGCATTGCGATAGATCTTGAGCAGGCCGGCCATCCACGTGCCGCCAATGGGATTGGCCATCAGCCAATGGCCTTCACGTCCAGCCGTCTCGAATGACTGCGGCGTTGCGAGCACAGCGATCCATACCGGCGGCCGCGGTCGTTGTGTGGGGCGGGGCAGCGATGTCACATCGCGAAATTGCACGAACTGCCCGTCAAAACTCGCGTGCTCTTCGGTGAGCAGCTTGAGCGTGGCGGCCACGCCTTCTTCAAAGCGCGCCCGGCTTTCATCGATATCGATCCCAAAACGTGCGAACTCGTGCGGCAGAAACGCGCGGGCAAACGCGACATCGGCCCGGCCGCCGGTGATGGCATCGAGCATCGCGATTTCGCCGGCAAGCTTCAGCCGATTGTTGAACACCGGGAGCAAGGCGCCCGGAACCAACCGAGCCTTCTTGGTGCGCTGCGACGCTGCAGCGAGGAAGATCGGGGGATTGGGACTGCTGCCGCCGTAGGCCTCGAAGTAATGCTCGACCATGTGGACCGTTTTGAAGTCGCATTCATCGACCAGATCGACGATCCGTAGAAAATACCGATAGCAATCCGCAGGCGATTTCTCGGCCTCAGTCGTGTCCGGGAAGAAATGCAAGCCGAAATCAAGGCGCATGGTGCGGGGACTCGGAAGTGGTTTTCGCGGCCGGAGTATAGTTGGCCCTTGCCATTGTAAATGCGTAACGGCACGCCCCATCCTGTGGCCCGGTGTGCCAATTCGGAGGATGACAATGAACGATCTTTCCCGCCCGCTTGATTCCAGCCCGGTTGGTTCCAGCCCCCACCCGCGCGCGATCAACGAGCTGCCGGTTCGCGCACCGCTCTTGCGCGGGATTCATCATCTCGCGATCAATACCGATGATATGCGCACGACGTTAGATTTTTACGTCCGCATCCTTGGCATGCCGCTCTTGCACGGGCTCATCACCGGTGTCGGCGCGGCGGCTCGCGCGGTGGCACGCGGTAATCCACCGTTCGATCAGATTCCCCACTATTTCGTCGATATGGGTGGCGACAGTACGCTCGCGATCTTTGAATTTCCACAGAGCAAGGCGCCCAAGGCCGATCGAAACTCGGTCGCCGGCATGCAGCACATCTCGTTTGCCGCGACGCCCGCGCGTTTCGTCGAGATGCAGGAGCGGCTCAAGCGCAACGGCGTTGAGATCATGTTCGGTCCGAAGGTCGTGCTGCCGCCCAATATTCAGTCGATCTATTTTTTCGACCCCAACGGCATCCGGCTGGAAATCTCCGCTGACATGAGCGGCGATGCGGCCGATTTGAAGGTGGTGGAATCGGTGCTGATGGATCGGGCAACCATGCGCCGCGAGCTTGGCAAGATCAGCGACGATTCGGCATGGATTGATTTGATGCTCGCCAATATGTCCGAGCGGCCACCGCTTTATCCTGGTGCGAAGATGCCGGCGGGGTAGGGTTTCTGCGCACTGACCCTTAGCATGGCCGGCGTGAAGATCGAGCAGGCGACCGGAATAAGGATGGTGCATATCCCCGTACAAGGGTGGCGCGGACGCGATTCCGGCCATTCAGACCAATCAGGTGCAGTTGCTGGTCACGGCGATTGGCGTAGGAATGCCTTCGCTCAAGGCGGGCAAGGTACGCGTGCTTGCGGTGCCCGGTGCGCAGCGCCACCGGCTGTTGCCAGATGTGCCGACCTTTTCTGAAGCAGGTTTTCCGGACTTCGACTTTCGCGCATGGTGGGGCCTGGTGGCACCCGCGGGGACGCCTGCCGAGGCAATCAACAAGGTCGCCGACGAAGTGACGAAGTACGTAAAGAGCCCGGCGTTCGCAGACAAGTTCGGCACGATCTACGCGCTCGAACCGATCGGCGGCACGTCGACGGAGATGGCGGCGTTCCTGAAATCGGATCGCGAACGGTACGGACGCATTCTTCGCGCCGCAAACATCCGGCTCGATAATCCATGAGCGCGGGCATGAATCAATCGGTAATGAGTTGGGTGGCCACTGCATACACGGTCGCGACGGGAATGGTGGCGGCTGAGAGATCATCTTCGCTCGCGGTTAGGCGTCGCGCTACTCAGTCTCTTGGGTGGGGCTGCGCGCCTCGAAAATGCGATGTCTCGTACGTTTTGCTGGACCGTGACTGCGAAGGCCGAAATAGAGGTTGGTTACGGGTATTCCCTCAATGCGATCGCGCACGGATGTATGCCCGGTTTAGATGATCAGGTAGTCTGCCCATCGAGCCCTAATCATGCGTCAGCATCTGCCGTCACTGCTCAATCCGCCTTGATCCCCGCCTCGCGAATAAGGCGTCCGAATTTCAGTAGATCCTCGGTAATGATCGCGGTGAATTGTTCAGGCGTCGTGCTGATCGGAAAGTAACCTGCTGCGGTCAAGCGTTGGCTCACATCGGTCTGCGCGACCGCTTTGCCGATCTCTGTCGCCAGACGCGCTACGTTGTCCCGCGGCGTTCCGGCGGGAACCAGCACGCCATTCCAGGCTTCATAGGCATAGCTCGGCGCAACGGATTCGGCCACCGTCGGCAAATCCGGTACCACGCCGACCCGTCGCTTGCTGGTCACCGCAAGTCCGCGCAACTTGCCGGCGCGGATATTGGGCAAGGGCCCGGTCATGCTGTCGAATACCATGTTGATCTCACCACTTAACAGGGCGGCGGTCATCGGTGCGTTGCCTTTATAGGGCACATGGACGATATCGACTCCGACGACGCTCTTGAAGTATTCGGCCGCCATGTGCAGCGGCGCGCCGACCCCCGACGATCCGTAAGTCAGCTTGCTCGGATTGGCTTTGGCGAACGCGACCAGTTCTTGCAGCGTCTGCGCCGGCACCGAGGGGTGGACCGCGATGATGAGCGGGTAGGTGGTGATCAAACTGACCGCGGCGAAGTCCTTCACCGGATCCCAGCGGACCGGTGCCAGATGCGGTTGCACCGTGATCCCATTGGTCGCGAACAGCATCGTGTAGCCGTCTGCCGGTGCTCGCGCGACGAACTCGGTACCGATATTGCCGCCCGCGCCGGCCCGCGATTCAACCAATACCGGCTGGCCCAGGCTCTCGGCCATTTTTTGCGCGACCGCGCGGGCATTGAAGTCAGCGCCGCCACCCGGTGGAAAAGGGACGATGAAGCGGATCGGCTTATTCGGAAAGTCTTGTCCCAGTGCACCCGATGGCAGCGCCGCGAGCATGGCACCGGCGATGCATACCAACGCAGCAATGCGCTGGGTGGGGTGATGCAGCATGCGGGTCTCCTTATGGGTTTGCAAGCGCTACGACAACGGCGGCCGTGGTAGCGTCCGGGCTGCCCGATTGTACGCGGGCTTAAACGATGAGGTGAGGGACGGATGATGGCAGGTGCAGGACGCGGAAGTGCGAGTCCGGTGGCAACCGAGATCGTGCGCAATGGATTGATCGCGATTACCGAAGAGATGAAGTCCAATCTCATGCGCACTGCCTACAGCATGATCATCTATGAGGCGCAGGACTTCACCGTCGGGCTGTTCGATCCGGCCGGCAATACTGTCTCGATCGGCATTGGCCTGCCGATGTTCACCCGCGGCATGAGCGACGTGGTGAAAGCGATGATCGCCCACTACGGCGCGGCCGATTCCCCGGAACGCATGGAACCCGGTGATGTGCTGATCACCAATGACGCCTATCTGACCGGCAGCCATCTCAATCACATTACGCTCGTCGTACCGATCTTCGATCAGGGCGCCCTATGCGGCTTCTCGGTCTGCATGGCGCATTGGCAAGACATCGGCGGGGCGCTCAACATCGTGAGCCGCGATATTTTTTCAGAGGGCTTGCAGGTGCCTATCTTGAAGATCCATCGCGCCGGTGCGTTGAATCGCGATCTCATGGCGGTGATCCGTATGAATGTGCGGATCCCCGAGCGGGCGATGGGCGATTTGAATGCACAGGTTGCCGCGGTGAAGTCGGGCGCAAGGCGCTATCTGGAACTCGTGGGTCGCTACGGACGTGACGTGGTGTTGGATGCCATCGCCGCCATCATGGACCGCAGCGAGGCATTGGCCCGTGAGCGCGTTCGTTCCATTCCGGATGGCGTGTACCTTGCCGAATCGTATATGGACGATGATGCGGTGGATCTTGGCAAGCGCGTGCCGATCAAAGTGAAGGTGATCATTGCCGGCGATGCGATGACCGTTGACCTTTCCGAGGTCGCGCTGCAAGTGAAGGGGTTCTATAACTCAGGAGAGGCGGCCGGCCGCGCTTGCTGTCAGGTGGCGTTCAAGTGTCTGACCTCGCCCACTGAACTACCGATCAATGAAGGCAGCTTTCGTGCCCTGAATGTGATCCTGCCAAAGGGCACGGTGGTGAGTGCGGTGAAACCCGCACCAATGCAGCGTTGGATGACTTATCCGATGACGGTGGTGGATACCATTATCAAAGCGTTGGCACCGGCCATTCCAGAACGTGTGATTGCCGGTCATCACGCTGATCTGATGACGGTCTTTCTGAACGGCCGCCATCCCAGCGACGGCAAACTTTTCTTGCTGCCGGGCGGACTCACCGGTGGCGGCTGGGGCGCCAAGGCGTGCGAAGATGGCATGAGCGCCACCATCTGCATCAACGACGGCGATACGCATAACAGTCCGGTCGAGCAGATCGAAGCCAAGTATCCGGTGGTGGTCGAACGCTATGCGCTCCGTGAGGATTCCGGCGGCGCGGGGCACTGGCAAGGCGGTTTGGGTACCGAGCGGGTGGTGCGCGCTGCATCGGAATTCAATTTCAATACACAGGTCGAGCGCGTGTATTGCCGTCCGTGGGGACTCTTCGGTGGTCATCCGGGGTCCGGCAATCAAGTGGTGGTTCGCACCAATGATGCGGTTGAAGTCCGCTTGACGGGCGGCAAGGTGCAAGGCCGCGTGCTGCGTGCCGGTGAAGCTTATATCTTGCGTTCGGGGGGTGGCGGGGGCTATGGCTCACCCCTGGATCGGCCCATTGAACCGGTGCAGCGGGATCTCGATGAGGGCTACATCACCAAGGAGCGTGCTCTTGGTTGTTATGGTGTGGTGATCGAGCCAAAAACCGGTCGTATCGATCCTGATCGCACGGCTGCAAGGCGCAGCGATCTGCGGGCGCGCGGCGGCCTGATTGCCCAACGCGACAATGAAGATGCGGGAGCACTCGAAGCGACGATCGCGGAGGCACCGGCCGGTCGCTTCTTCACCGACGGACTAATGTTTCCGTTGCGCTGCTGCTAACAGGTGTTCGCCATCTTGGAGACTAGTCATGGAGACAGATAAAATGCAGGCCGCGCTTGAATCCGCCCGCGTTGTGATGCGCGTTGCCGCTGGCACGGTCGCCTTGCTGTTCGCAAGCATGGTCGTGGCGCAGGTCTATCCAAATCGGCCAGTCCGGCTCGTCGTGCCATTCCCGCCAGGCGGCGCTGCAGAGGCGCAGGCACGCGTGCTCGCGCACAAGCTCGCCGAGGTTTGGGGGCAGCCGGTGATCATCGATAACAAACCTGGCGCCGGCACGACGATCGGGGCGGCGTTCGTGGCGAAGGCAGCGCCTGACGGCTACACGTTGATGATGGCCTACATGATTTCGCATCTCGCGACACCGCACATGTACAAGTCGTTGCCCTACGATCCAATCAAGGACTTTGCGCCGATCTCGCTGGTTGGCACCCAACCTTTGATCGTTGCAGTGCCGGCAGCCAGCAAGCTCCTGACGCTTGGTGACCTCATCAATGCGACGAAGGGCCGCCCCGATGCACTAGCCTATGCGACGACCGGCACCGGCGCCGCGCCGCATCTTGCCTCCGAGTTGTTTTTCTCGCGTGCGGCAATCAAAGCGACGCATGTTCCGTTCAAAGGATCGAGCCCGGCGTTGGTGGCGTTGCTCGGCGGGCAGGTGGATTTCAGTTTTCTGGATGGCAGCGCACTCACTTCAATTCAAGCGGGGAAAATCCGTGCCTTGGCGGTAACGACCGCGAAGCGCTGGTCGCAATTGCCCGATACCCCAACGATCGCCGAAGCAGGCTTTCCCGGGTTCGATGTGACATCAAGCGGCATGCTGATCGCGCCGGCCGGCACGCCGCGTGACATTATTCTTGTCATCAGCAGCGCGGTGGCGCGGGCCGTCGCTTCGCCCGATGTGCGGGAGCGTTTCGCCGCGCAGGGTCACGATCCGGCGACCACGACACCAGACGAATTGGCGAAAATCATGACCGAGGAGTCGGCGAAGTACGGCCGCCTCGTACAGTCGCTTGGCATCAAAGTGGAATAGCAGCAAAACAATTTCATTCAACGCAGGATCGCAGGAGCGGGCATGACCACGCAGTTGAACAAGAGCGCGACCTTTCGCGTCGCGGCGGACGTAGGCGGAACATTTACCGATGTGGTGAGTTTCGATGAGGCAACCGGTGAGTCGAGTTACGGTAAGACGCTGACGACTCCCGAGCATCTCGTCGACGGCATCGTCACCGGCGTGCAGAAGGCCGCCACGCCTTTTCCCGGTACGCGGCTCTTTCTGCACGGCACCACGATTGCCATCAATACGATCCTCGAGCGCACCGGTGCGCATACGGCGCTTCTCACCACCAAGGGCTTTCGCGATATCTATGAGATCGGCCGCATCAATCGGCCCGATGCGTACAACCTGTTCTTTCGGAAGCATGTGCCCTTGGTCAAGCGCTCGCTCCGGATCGAAATCAATGAACGGATGAGTGCCAGAGGCGATGCGCTCATCCCGATGCGCGATGAGGAGGTCGCTGCCATCGCACGTGATCTGCGCATGCAAGGCATCAAAGCGGTGGCGATTCTCTTCCTGCATTCGTATGCGAACAACGATCACGAACTGCGCGCCAAAAGGATCGTCGAGCGCGAATGCCCGGAGATGTTTGTGACCGCCTCCCACGAGCTTTCACAGGAATATCGCGAGTTCGAACGCACCTCCACGGTCGCCGCGAATGCCTACATCGGGCCACGGGTGCGCGGCTACCTGCGTGAGGTGGAGGAGCGCATCGCACGCGAGCAGTTCAAGGGGACGTTTTTCGTCGTGCAGTCCTCGGGTGGGCTGTATGACGTCCAGCATGCCCAACGTGAGTGCATCAAGATGCTGGAGTCGGGGCCGGCAGCAGGGGTCATCGGCACGCGGGCATTGTGTGAACGCCTTGCACTGAGGAGTGCCATCGCGTTTGATATGGGCGGCACCACCGCAAAAGCGGGTGTGGTGCTGGACGGTGAGGTCATGATGGCGGGCAACATCATGATCGGCGGCTACACCGAGGGCCTGCCGATTCAGATCCCGCTGATCGACATCCAGGAAGTCGGCACCGGTGGCGGCAGTATCGCGCGGGTGGAAAGCGGCGGGAGTCTGCGCGTTGGTCCGCAAAGCGCGGGCGCGGCGCCCGGGCCGGTCTGTTATCGATTGGGCGGGAAGGAGCCAACCGTCACCGATGCGAATCTGGTGCTGGGGCGTCTGGCACCAGATCGATTTCTCGGTGGCGAGATGAAGCTTGATCGCGCCGCGGCGGAACAAGCGATTCGTGATCGTGTCGCCACGCCGCTTGGCATCGATTGGGTCGATGCGGCGAACGGCATCATCCAGATCGCCACCACCACGATGTCGCATGTGGTGACCCGTGTGACCACCGAGCGCGGGCTGGATGCGGGCGACTTCGCGATGGTCGCCTATGGCGGTGCCGGTCCGTTGCATGCGGGTCTGGTGGCGAAGGAATTGCGGATTCCCACTGTGATCATTCCACCTTCACCGGGACACTTCTCTGCACACGGCATGCTGATGGCCGATCTGCGCCGCGATTTCGTGCGCACCTGGTTCCGTCCGCTTGCCAATGCCGACTTCAATGAGATGGAGCGGATCTATCATTCGATGGAAGACGAAGGGCGTCTGACGCTGGAACGCGATGTGACCGACCGCGCCAACATAACGACCATGCGCCGTGCGGACATGCGCTATGTCGGGCAGGAACATGCGGTGACGGTTGATCTGCCGATGCAGCTTTTCACCGCTCGCGACGAGGCCGGCATCAAGCAGCGCTTCGATGAGGTCCATGCGCAGCGCTATGGCTTCCATGCGGATGCTGAGCCGGCCGAAATCGTGAGCTTGCACAGCTCAGTCATCGGCTGGTTGGATAAACCCAAGCCCAAACGGACGCCGCGCGGCGCTCCCTCGCCTGAAGCAGCGCTCAGCCAGAAACGCGATGTCTACTTCACCGAAAGCGGCCGATTCATCATGACGCCGGTTTACGCGCGCGAGCGATTGCGTCCGGGCATGCGGATAGACGGGCCGGCGCTGGTCGAGGAATACGCATCCACGACCGTCGTGTTCGAAGGTGATGTGCTCGAAGTGAGCGAGTTCGGTGACCTCGTCATTACGATCGCGCGGAGCTAGACCATGGCAAAACGACCTGATCCGGTTCAGACCGAAATCATCCGCAATGGGCTGGTAGCGATTACCGAGGAAATGAAATCCAATCTGTTGCGCACCGCCTACAGCATGATCATTTATGAGGCGCAGGATTTCACCGTCGGCCTCTTCGATGCGGAAGGCAACACCGTTTCGATCGGCATTGGCCTGCCGATGTTCATTCGCGGCATGAGTCACACGGTACGGCGGATGCTCGAACATTTTGCCGAACGGGAAGGCAAGCGCAATGGCGACATCGGCATTTATCCAGGCGATGTGCTCGTCACCAATGACGCCTACCTCACTGGGAGTCACCTCAATCACATGACCTTCGTGGTGCCCATCTTCGCAGAGGGCACGTTCGTCGCATTCTCGGCATGCATGGCGCACTGGGCCGATATCGGCGGCGCGTTGGACGGCATGACGAAAGACATCTATTCCGAGGGCTTGCAGGTGCCAATCATCAAGGCATGGCGGCGCGGTGAGCCCAATCATGATTACCTCGATTTCATCCGGATGAACGTGCGCATCCCCGAGCGTGCAATGGGCGATTTGAATGCGCAAGTCGCGGCCGTTCGCATGGGGGCGCGCCGCTTCAATCAGCTGATCGACCGCTATGGCGTTGCGGCCGTGCAGGGCGGGATAAGCGCCATCATGGACCACACCGAGGCACGTGCCCGCGAGCAGGTGCGTGCCATTCCGGACGGCGTGTATGAAGCCGAATCGTTTATGGATGATGATGGGGTGGATGCCGGCAAACGGGTCCGCATCAAAGTGAAAGTCACGGTCGCCGGCGACCAAATGACGATCGATCTCACCGATGTCGCGGCGCAGGTGAAAGGCTTCTACAACTCGGGCGAAGCGGCGGGTAAGGCATGCTGCCAGGTCGCGTTCAAGTGCCTGACCTCGCCTTTGGAAAAACCGATCAATGAGGGCAGCTTTCGGCCGTTGAACATCATCCTTCCACCGGGGCGTGTGGTGAGTGCGGTGCGTCCGTCACCGATGCGTTGGTGGATGACGTTTCCGATGACGATCGTCGATACCATATTCAAGGCCTTGGCACCTGCGATTCCGGATCGAGTGATCTCGGGCCATCACGCCGACCTGTTATCGGCCGCATTGAATGGCAGACGACCGGAGAATGGCCGCTTGTGGCTCCTCTCCGGCGGCTTGATCGGCGGCGGATGGGGCGCCAAGCAAGGGGCCGACGGGTCGAGCGCCACCATCTGCATCAACGACGGCGATACGCATAACAGTCCGGTGGAGCAGGTCGAGGCCAAGTATCCGCTGGTGGTCGAACGCTACGGGTTGCGTGAAGACTCCGGTGGCGCGGGGACCTGGCAAGGCGGGCTCGGCACCGAAAAGATCGTACGGGCGGCGGCGGAGTTCATGTTTAACGCGCAAGTGGAGCGGGTGCAATGCCGCCCGTGGGGACTGTTCGGTGGACACCCGGGCACCGGCAATCAAGTGTCGGTACGAGTGAGTCCCGATAAGGAATTGCGATTCCCGACCGGTAAGGTGCTTGCTCGCCACCTCCAGACCGGTGATGCCTATATCCTTCGCGCTGGTGGTGGCGGTGGCTTTGGGACGCCGCTTGACCGTCCGTTAACCAAGATCGAAGAGGACCTCCGCGAAGGTTACATTTCCCGGAAACGGGCGGAAGGATGCTATGGGGTCATGTTCAAGGCGGGCACCAATGAAGTCGATGTCGCCGCAACCAAGCGGCGTCGTGCTGAGTTGGTCGACCGGCCCACGCCACCGGATGCCCTCGATCCTGAGGATGCGGCGGTGATGTCTTCGGATGATGAAGCGAAGCTCTTCACGCGCGGCAAGAGCTTTCTTGCGCGCTGTTGTTAGACGAAGGGAGGAATCAATGATGCCGCATGGGATGAAATGGTTGGGTATGTGCCTGCTTGGTCTTGGCTGGATGGTGTCGGTGACTGCACAGGAATTCCCATCGAAAATCGTGCGGCTGGTGATTCCCTATCCGCCGGGCGGCTCGGCCGAGGCGCAGGCGCGTATCGTCGCGCAGGGTTTGCAGGCCGAATGGAAGCAAAGCGTCGTCATCGAAAACAAACCCGGCGCCGGTACTACGCTGGGTGCTGCGTTCGTCGCCAAGGCCGCGCCGGACGGCTACACGCTCTACCTCGCAAGCACTTCGCACACTGTGACGCAATCGCTCTACAAAGATCTGCCGTATCACGCGGTGAAGAGCTTTGCGGCGATCTCGATGATTGCAACATCGCCTTTCGTGCTGACGGTGCATCCGAGCGTGCCGGCCCGCACTGTCACGGAGCTGGTCGCGCTGGCGAGATCGAAGCCGGGCGCCTTGACCTATGCATCGTCTGGCAATGGCGCCGGTCCCCATCTCTCCGGGGAAATCTTCCGTTCGACCATGGGCATCGAGGTCGTGCATGTGCCGTTCAAAGGGACTGGGCCTGCCTTGACGGCACTGCTCGGTGATCAGGTGCATTATTTTTTTGCCGATGTCGCGGTGCTACCGATGCTGAAAGCAGGCAAGCTGCGTGCACTGGCGGTGACGAGCCCGACGCGGTTCACACTGCTTCCTGATGCGCCCACCATGATCGAAGCAGGCGTTCCGAACTACACGACCACCAACTGGAGCGCACTCGTTGCACCGGCCGGCACGCCGCCTGACGTAGTTGCTCGCATCAACGCGGCCGTGCGTGCGGCATTGCGCTCGGCCGAGGTTGTGCAGCGCTACAACGCACAGGGGTATGAAGCCACCGCAAGTTCGCCGCAAGAGTTGGAAGCGCATATGACCGCCGAGGTGGAGCGCTATGCGAAAGCGGTGGCGAGTGCTGGTGTGAAGGTCGATTAACGCAAAAAATCACCACGGAGGAAGCGGAGGCGAAGCCGTCTTCGATTTGGCAGCAACTGAGAATCTGTCGGGTGCTTCTCAACTCCAATAAGCTAGATTCGATCAAATAATTGTCTTTCCTCCATTTCCTCCGCGGTGAATATCGGAGGTGATACGTCGGAGGCGGTACGTTTTAGATCTTTCACATGCCGGGCTTTTTAGAAGGAACGCTTGATCAATGAATATTCTCGTACTTGGCGCGGGCGGCATCGGTGGTTACTTCGGCGGAAGGCTTGCCGAGGCGGGCGTCGATGTCACGTTTCTCGTCCGCGAAAAGCGTAAGGCCCAACTCGATCGCGATGGGCTCCGGATTGAAAGCCAATACGGTCACGCATCGATTCGCGTGCGTTCGATCTTGGCGCCGGCGCTCAAGCCGGGGTACGACTGCGTCCTCTTGACCTGCAAGGCGTATGACCTTGATGGCGCGATGGACGCGATTGCACCGGCGATCGGCAAGGACACGTTCATCCTCCCGGAGCTGAATGGCATCGCGCATATCGATCAGTTGAATGCGCGGTTCAGCAAGGATCGCGTCTTGGGTGGGACCGCCCGCATCGCAGCGACGCTCACGCCAGAAGGCGTCGTCAAGCATTTGAACGACTGGAACTTCATTACCTTCGGTGAGCAAAGCGGTGTCATGACGCCGCGGGTAGAGGCGCTTGCCGCGCTCTTTAACAAGTCGTCGGCGGTGAAGGCGAAGGCTGTGCCGAACGTGATGCAGGAGATGTGGGAGAAGGTGGTTCACTTGGCTACCGCAGCGTCAATGACCTGCCTCATGCGCGCACCGGTCGGTGACATCGTGCGTAGCCGCTTTGGCGGCGCGCTGATGTTGCAGCAGTTGGAAGCGGCGGCAGCCATCGCGAAACACAATGGGCATGCACCAAGCGATGCGTTCATGCAGTCGTACCGGGAGCTACTCTCGAAGACGGATTCCGTCTATGGCACGTCGATGTTGCGCGACATCGAGCGCGGCGGACCGATCGAGGCGGATCACGTCATCGGCTTCATGGTCGACAAGGCCATCGCTGCGGGCGTCGATGACACGCTGTTTCGGATCGCCTATACACATTTGAAAGCCTACGAAAACCGCCGCGCCGCCGGGCGTCTTTAATTCTTGTTTGACCCTTCTGCCGCCCAGGCGGCAAACAGCGTATAGGTGACGGCGAGCACCACCGGGCCGACGAAGATGCCAACCAGGCCAAACGCCACCAAGCCGCCGATCACACCGGCGAAGATCAACAGCAACGGCAGGTCGCCCCCTTTTTTGATGAGGATTGGCCGCAGAACATTGTCCAGACTGCCAACGATGATCGCCCACACCAAGAGTGCAGTCGCCCATCCGAACGCACCGGACCAGTAGAGCCATACCACAGCGACAAAGAGTACCGGCGCCGCGCCGATCTGCGCCAATGCCAGCATGAACATGACGGCGGTGAGCACCGTGGCGAATGGAATGCCCGCCACCGCAAGCCCGATCCCACCAAGCAGCGATTGCGCAAGGGCTGTGACGACCACGCCAAGTGCAACGCCGCGAATGGCTTGTCCGGCAAGTTTGACCGCATCGTCGCCGCGCTCGCCGCCCAGACGCCTAGCGAACTGCCGGATTAGGGTTGCCGCGGATTCTCCGCTGGAATACAGCACCGTGCTAATGATAATGGTGAGAACAAATTGCGCTGCCACCAGGCCGAAGCTGCCCACCTCGGCAACGAACCAGGAGGCGATCTTCCCGGCGTAGGGCGCGGCTTTACTTGCGAGTTCCGACGGACCGGCCGCGATCACATCATTCCAGAGCGCAATGATGCGCTCGCCCACCATCGGGATCTTGTGCAGCATCTCAGACGGGGGCGGCATTTTGAGTGTCGCAATGGATTTCACCCATCCGGCGATCCGGTCGGAGTTTTCGACGATGGTACCGATCGCAAGCGAAAACGGAACGACGAAGACCAGCAGCAAGAGAACCGTCATGATGCTCACCGCAAGCCAGCGCTTACCCCATAATCGATTCTGAATGGCGGTCATCAAAGGCCAGGTGGCTACCACGATCATGGTGGCCCAGATGATGGCGGGCAGGAATGGCCGCAGAATCCAGAAAGAAAAACCACATAGTCCGCCGATCACTAGGATCGCGAGGACGTTGCGGGTGAGATCGCGCTGGATGGGTTCGGACATGGGATTAAATGAACAAGGGGCTCGGTGGGGACGAAGGGGCCCCAACCCCTCCGTTGCCCCTCGTAACTCCCTGAAAAATTGGGTCACGCTGATTGCGCGCGTTAGCTGAATCAGCGTTTCCCATATTATCTTCCCGCGGGCAGTTGCGGGACGACTTCACGCGTAAAGAGTTCCAGTGACCGGAAGATCGCGTCGACTGGCATGTTGCCGAACGCGAACTGCCCAACCAAATAATTCGCACTCGTGTGGGTGAGGTCCTGGTTCAACCATTGAGCGACCGTGGCAGGAGACCCGGCGACCCCCTGGCCGCGCTCCATCAACGCATCGAACGTCGGTGGGCGCGCATGCTTTGGAATCTCGCGATTGCGTAGATTGAAGAGCCAATTGAAGCTCGTGTACCAGCGTACATACGCGCTCCGGGCCAACTCGAGTGCTTTCTGGTCGGTGTCGGCAAGGACGATAAAACGTCCGATCCCCATGTTGGGTAGTGGACGTGCCTCACCGTGCAGCTTGCGCCATACCGCCCGATATCGGTGGATGATGGTGCGCGCCAACTCCGAAGGATCGAGCGAGATGATCTGCAGACCGCGGCGTGCCGCGCGTTCGGCGCTTTCAGGCGCGTGGGCACCGTACCAGATCGGTGGATAAGGCTTCTGCACGGTATCCATGACGATCGGCACGTCACGAAAATTGAAGTGTTGCCCGGCATGAATGACCTCTTTCTCGGTGAGGCATTTGATGATGACTGCAAGGGATTCCTCATAGATGGACTGCGCTTCCTCCGGTTTCTCGCCAAAACAGACGAGCTCGATCGGTGAGGCGCCGCGGCCGAAGCCGATGTCCAGGCGCCCATTGCTCATTTGATCGAGCATGCAAATTTCTTCGGCAAGCCGGAGCGGGTGATAAAGCGGCAGCGCATAGACCATTGGCCCGAAGCGCAGTTTCTTCGTTCGTTGCGCGACCGCGGCGAGAAACACGCTGGGCGAGGGAGCCATGCCAAGCGGCGTTGCATGATGTTCGGCGAGGTGATAGGAATAAAAGCCGTACCGCTCATACGCCTCGATGATGGAGAGGCGCGCCTCGTAGTAGTCGGGCAAGGGCAGGTCGCTCTGATCGAGATGATCGAAAACGCCGATTCGCATTGCGAGCTCCAGATGTTGGGTAATAAAAGCGGCCGGAGCTTACACGAGTGTGGACACCGCCCTATGTGGCAGCGATCGACGCGACGAATGCGGTAATCACCGTCAACGCGTGGTCGGGCTGATCGCGAAACGGATCATGCCCGCACTGTGGCCATTTTTCGAGTGTGACCGGGCCACGCGCAAGGGCGGCAATCTGATCGATCTGCGTCATCGTGCCGTGATCGTCGTCTGCGCCTTGAATCGCGAGGATGGGGCATGTGATGTTCGGCAACAATGGTTCAATCGTCCATCCCGCATTCTCAGGCGTTGGCCAAACGTTTGCCCATGCGAGAAACATGCGATCGACATCGTCGTGATAGCGCGCCATCCTTGCCCGCAAAACACCGGTGGGCCAGGCGGCGAGATGGCGCTGGATCGCGTCTTGCGTCGCCGCTTCGTCACGAATATGCGGCGCGACCACGACCAATGCCCGTGCCCGGTGGCCTTTCCCGGCATAGGCCAAAGCGGCGGTACCGCCGTCGCTATGGCCGATCAGTATCACGCCATCAATGCCAAGCGTCGCGATTAATTCAGGCAGGACGATCGCGCCTTCATGGACGAGAAAGTCGGGCTTGCGCGCCGCGTGGATGACTTCCGAACGGCCGTAGCCATAGCGTGAATAGACGAGGGCCGCACAGCCCGTCTGATCGGCTACTTGCGATGGAAAGTCGCGCCATAGTTCGAGGGAGCCCAGTCCCTGATGGAGAAGGACCAGCGTCGGCAGGTCGGCACGCTTGGCCGGAAAGAGCTGATACTCAAGCCGATGACCGTCTATCTGCAAGAACCGGATGGGCGGCGTAGACGTCACTGCACAACGCCTGCACTATTTCGGCGCAGCACCTTGCCTGGGGTTGCGCCGGTGTGCACGGCGTCTTTGACAACGAGGGTGCCGTTGATGATGACGGTGGTACGGTCGCCGGACGGATACTGATGCGGTGATGCGTAGGTCGAGCGATCCTTGAAATTCTCAGGATCGAAGATCGCGATATCCGCCCGATAGCTTTCCCGCAACAGACCGCGATCGCCAAGATTCAATGCGGTGGCGGTTGCACCCGTCATCTTATGAATCGCCGTAGCAAGGGGCACAACGCCTTGCTCTTGCACATACCGGCCGATCACCCGAGGAAACGTTCCATAGAAGCGCGGATGCGGCATTCCTTGACTCACGATGCCGTAGGTGGCTACGCAATTGCCGTCCGAGCCGATCAGGACACGGGGCGAGCGGACCAGCGTCGCGACATCGGCCTCCGCAATGGACGTCACCAGCACCCGGGTGGCACCCTGATCATCGATCAGGTAATCGCACAGCGCATCGATGGGATCAAGGTTTCTTGTTTGCGCGAGTTGTGCAATGGTGTTGCCGGCATGCTGGGGTTGATGGAGTGTGATCGAAATGCGCACCGCATCCCATGATTCGATGCGCCCCCAGTTGTTGAGGCCGTCTGCGGCGAGCTCCTTGCGAATGCGTGCGCGGGTGGCGGGCAAGCGAAGGCGTTCGATCATCGCATCGACGCCACCCGCCTGCACCCATTGCGGCAGGATGTTCTTCAGCGGATTGCTGCCTGCGGTATACGGATAGGCGTCGCAATCGATGCGCACACCTTGCTCCCGTGCAGTGTCAAGCATCGCCAGCGCCGCGGTGACCTTTCCCCAATTGTCGACGCCAGAACATTTGAAGTGGACGATCTGGACATGCACATCGCAGGTCTTGCCAAAGTCGATGGCCTCTTCAACCGCGGCGAGCACGTGATTCGATTCGTCGCGAAGATGCGTGAAATAGGCGGCGTTGTGGCGCTTGAGGACATGCCCGAGCGCGATCATTTCATCCCGGGCGGCATAGGCACCGGGCGCCGTAAAGAGGCCGCTTGAGAGGCCCAGCGCACCGGCTCGCAAGCCGTCTTCGAGCATGGCGACCATGTGGGCCAGCTCGTCAGGCGTTGGCACGCGCTGCGCCATGCCCATTGCCATCAGTCGCAAGGTGTTGTGACCCACCAGCATCCCGGCGTTGACGGATGTCGCCGGAAACGAATCGAGATATTGCGGAAAACTCACTTCGCGAAATGGCAGCCACGGCGCGCTGGGATTCAAATAATCCTTGAGGAGCGCCACCTTACCCGGCAAACAGGGCGCGGTCGAATAACCGCAGTGACCAATGATTTCGGTCGTGACGCCTTGGCGCACCTTGCTTTCGGCTTTTGGATTGATGGGTAAGGTGAAATCGGAATGGGTTTTGATGTCGATGAAGCCGGGTGTGACGGTAAGGCCTGCTGCATCGATGATCTGATGGGCTGTGCTATCCAGACTGGGTGCGATGCAGGCGATGCGATCCCTTTGGATGCCGATATCGAGGCGCGTTCCCTCGCTACCTGAACCATCGATGACAAGGCCGTTACGGATGAGGAGGTCGAAGTTCATGGCGAGGCAATCGAGGCGAAGGTCCGAGAGTTTAGGATGGAACGGTCTTGATACCAAGCGTTGCGCGGGACGGGTTGCTGCCGCGCATGGCATAGAATCTGCCACTCGTTAATGGCCGAGGCAGCACTCATGTCCCAAGCACCCGTGATTCCGGATTCTGTTCGTGCGTTGATGGCCGAAGTGGGTCCAAAGTGGGGAGGCAATCCCGCGGGCAATGTGAAGAGGATGATCGAAGCGTTCACGCCGATCCTGAAAGACGCGCCGAAACAAGGCGTGAATGTGACCCGTAATCTCGCGTATGGACCGCATGCCAGGCAGATTCTCGATATCTTTACCCAGCCTTCCTTTCACAATGCGCCGGTGGTGATTTTCGTGCATGGCGGCGCGTTCGTCGATGGGGAGAAGGATCGCACCGACGAAATATATAGCAACGTTCTCTACTACTTTGCACGGAACGGTATCGTCGGCATCAATACGGAGTTCCGCCTCGCACCGGAAACCAAGTATCCCGGTGGTGCGCAAGACGTCGGGCAAGCGGTCGCCTGGGCATGTGAAAACGTCGCGAAGTATGGTGGCGATCCGCGAAATATTTTCGTGATGGGCCATTCCGCCGGCGCCGCGCATGCCGGTCTTTACGTCTACGACAAACGCCTGTGGCCGGTCGGTGGTGCCGGGTTGGCGGGTTTGATCGTCGTGAGTGGCCGCGTCCGTGCCGACAATCTGTCCGAAAATCCCAACGCCAAGAAAGTCGAAGCCTATTTCGGCACCGATACCCAACTCATGGAGGACGGTTCACCCGTCAATCATGTCAGTGCCGCGAGTTTGCCGACGTTCGTTGCAATGGCCGAATTCGAGAACCCATTGCTCGATATGTATTGCCTGGAACTGATTTACAAGCTCGCCCAAGCCAAGCGTCGCGCGCCGCCTTTCATGTGGCTCGCCGGCCATAACCACACCTCGATCATCGCGCATTTCAATACCGCCGAGGATGCGTTGGGCGCGCTATTGTGGGGTTTGTGCGGAGTGTTTAGTGAAGTGTGAAAAGGAAAACGGG
The DNA here is from genome assembly GCA_009693235.1 of Betaproteobacteria bacterium. GTDB lineage: Bacteria > Pseudomonadota > Gammaproteobacteria > Burkholderiales > SG8-39 > SHXR01. The sequence goes on from SHXR01000042.1 coordinate 31,965, forward strand.
AAACGTTCACCGTACCCAGCGGTCGTGGATGCGCTGCCAGGTGCCGTCTGATTTCGCGATGGCAAGATCGCGATTGATCGCGGCGATCAATTCGATCGGGCCATTTTTCGCAATGGCGAAAGCGATCGTGACCGGGGTATAGGGTGTTGTCGCGCTGGTCACTTGGCCCGGAAACAACCGGTTGGCGATCGCGATCCCGGCGTGGAGATTCAACGCGGCCGCATCGGCTTGGCCGCCAACGAGCGCGTTGAATGATCCTTCGTAGCTATCGCCGTCCACCAACGCAATGCTCGGATGGTGCCGCTCGATATGCGCCCACATTGGACCTTTTTTAGGAGTCACCAATGTCTTGCCCGCGTACGCCCCAAGATCGGCCCGTGGCGTAGTCCCAGTGAGGGTGAACGTCGCAGCACCGGAGACGATGAGCGGCTCGGAGAAAATCATCGTCTTCAAGCGCTCCGCGGTAATGCCCTTGAACGCCAGCGCATCCACGCGGCCGCCAAACAGCGCGCCCTCGGTTTCGGCGAGTGTCATCGATAGAAATTCGTGCGCCATCCCGGCGCGTATGAGCAAGTGACCGGTGAGTTCGATGAGCATGCCGGATGGCTTGCCGTTCTTCAGCACACCGAACGGCTCGAACGGTACGTCATAGCCGATCTGGTACAGCCGGCTCATGACTTCTTCATTTCAATTTCGATGAAGACAAATTCAAACGCATTGGCATTGATGACGTTGTGCTCGACGCCTTCGTTGCGGAAATAGGGAATGCCAGTTCTCAGATTGGCACGGATGTCACCCGATGCGGTTTCGAGCAGCAGTTGACCGGTCGTTTGCGGCACCACGACGTAGTCATGGCCATGGCGATGCCAGCCGGTTTCTGCGCCGGGGGTAAAACGCCATTCGGTAACGACCACCCGCTCGTTGTCGATCATCGGGGTGGGGACTGCCTGCGGGCGGGCCATTTGGGGTCTCCGTGGGGATGTTGGTTGCGTCGATGTTAGCGCGGCAGCGGTGGATGCAGTGAAAGCTGACTGGTGAAACGGGAAACGAAAAGAGGTCGTCGCCCGCGCGACTTTGAGTACACTACGCCCATGAAGCTCTCTGGCGTTCGCGTCGTCGATCTCTCGCTCTTTCTGCCTGGCCCGCATCTCACCGGCATCATGGCCGATCATGGTGCCGACGTCATCAAGGTCGAGCCTTATCCGCATGGTGAACCGGCCCGGCATGCGCCGTATGTTCAAGCGGGGCACACCGTATGGTTTCGCAATATTGCGCGCGGCAAGCAAAGCATTCGTCTCAACCTGAAGGATCCGCGCGGCAAGGAGATCCTTTTCAAGCTCTGCGAACGGGCGGATGTGTTTGTTGAGTCGTTTCGTCCCGGGGTGATGAAGCGCCTTGGCATCGACTACGCCGTGATCGCAGCGCGCGCGCCGCAGATCATTTACTGCTCCATCTCGGCATTTGGGCAGACCGGCCAATACAGCACGAAGCCCGCGCATGATCCCGCGATTCAGGCGATGGCGGGCGTCGCCAGTGTGACGCGTGGGCGTGATGGTTATCCCGCGATGCCCGGGGTTGCCGCAGCCGATATGACCGGTTCTCTGATGGCGCTTTCCGGCGTTCTAATGGCGCTGGTCTCACAACGGGCAACCGGCAAGGGCGATTATCTCGATATCGCGATGATGGATTCGCTCATGGCGTGCATGCCGCATGTATTGGGGCCGGTGTTCCTGGAGAATCGCGCACCGATTCCGCAGCACGAGCGGTCATGGGGTGGCGGCGCCTTTAACAATCCCTATGAAACGAAAGATGGCCAGTTCCTCATGATGGGGGGGCTTGAAGTGCACTTCGCGAAGAACGTGCTGACCAAGGCGGGTCGCCCGGACCTCGTCGCGCTGTGCGAACAGCCGTCCGGTCCGGTGCAAGATCCGGTGAAGGCGTTTCTGTGCGGCTTTTTCAAGACCAAGGCGCTGGCCGAATGGGAGGCCTGGTTTGCCGATGTCGATGCGGGATGGGCGCCGATTCGCGATTTGCATCAAGCGTTCTTCGATCCGGCTACCGCAGTGCGCGGCATGTTGTTGCGTGATTCAGAGGGTGTTCCGCATGTGGGCGTGCCAATCAAATTTTCCAATGATCCGGCGCGGCCGAACTTCCATGTGCCCAAGCTGGGCGAACATGCGCAGGAAATACTCCGCCGTATCGGCTATACGGATACCGAAATCGATCTGCTCGAGAAGGAAAACGTGTTGTGAGCGAGCAGCCCATGGAAATAAACGCCGCGTCGCTCGATCTCGCGCAGTTCATTCGACCCAATGATGTCGTGGTGACGGGACACAACAGCGCCGAACCGCTCACGTTGACCGAAGCGCTGATGGCGCAACAACCCCGCATCGGCCCCCTCACCACGTTCATGGGGCTCGCCGTGACTGCGACGTTCGATCCTTCGAAGGCGCCCACCATGCGCTATGAAAGCTTCGCGGCGATCGGCACGACCTCTAAGCTATCGCGGGCGAATCGCCTGTCGGTGACGCCATGCCACTACTCGCAGTTGCCGGATCTCTTTTCCGCCGGTCGGTTCCGGGCCGATGTGACCTTGCTTTCCTTGAGCCCACCAGGCCCGAATGGCCGCATGAGTCTTGGTACCTCTCATGAATACGTCATCGCAGCGGCATTGCGGTCGCGGGTCGTGATTGCCGAGGTGAATGAGCAAATGCCGTTCATGTTTGGTGCGGAGATTCCCGATACGCTGCGCATTGATGCGATCGTGCGGACCGCGCGACAATTACCGCAAGTGGTCGGCCCAAAGTTTGGGGATGAAGAGCGCAAGATCGCGCAGCTTGTCGCCGGCATGGTGCCGAACGGCGGCACGATTCAGCTTGGACTGGGCGCGGTGCCCGATGCGATCGCCGCTGGATTAACCGGGCATCAGCATCTTGGCATTCACACCGGGATGCTGACTGAGTCGATCATGCCGCTCATCGAGGCGGGCGTTGTCGACAACAGTATGAAGCCTTTTGATTGCGGCGTCACGGTGTGTGGGATCTATGTCGGTACGGATCGCTTTTACCGCGCACTCCACCGCAACAAGGACTATGCGAATCTGCCGCCCAGCCATACGCATGCCATTGGGACGATTGCGCGCATGCCGAATTTCATCAGCATCAACACCGCCATCGAGGTGGACCTCACCGGGCAAGTTAACTCCGAGATTGCAGATGGCGTGTACGTTGGCGGGACGGCCGGTGCGGTGGACTATGTGCGTGCGGCGCAACTGGCACCGGGTGGGCGATCGATCATGGCGCTTCTATCGACCGCGAAAAAGGGGATGATCAGCCGGATCGTGCCCCGGGTCAGCACGGTAACTGTCGCGGCAAGCGATATCGATACGGTCGTAACGGAATACGGTGTAGCCGAGTTAAAGGGTGTGTCGCTCGCGGAGCGCGCAAGGCGCATGATCGCGATCGCGCATCCGGCGTTCCGGGATAGTTTGGCGAGTGCCGCAGCGAAGGCCGGTTGAGATGGCGTACAATTCTGTTATCAAACGATAGTCCGGCACCTGCCACGGCCTGCCGATGACCGCCCAACGCACGCAAGTTCTGATCATCGGTAGCGGCCCTACCGGCCTCTCGGCCGCGCTGTTCCTGCGGCGTCACGGTATCGATGTGCTCGTCGTGTCGCGGGCGAGTGGTGTGGCCGACACGCCGCGCGCGCATATCACCAATCAGCGCACGATGGAAATCATGCGCGCTGTGGGTCTCGATGCGCGTTGCTATGAACAGGCCACGCCGAATGCGCTGATGGCCAACATGGCCTGGGTGACCTCGCTTGCCGGCGAAGAGTTCGGTCGTATCCGCGCCTGGGGTAATCAACCTGACCGGTATGCCGAGTATTTGATGGCCAGTCCCTCTTCAATGTGCGACTTACCACAGCATCTGTTCGAACCGATCTTGCTTGATGAAGTGTCGAGGCAGGGTGGGATGGTGCGCTTCAACAATGAACTGCTTGACTTCGTGCAGGACGCGTCCGGGGTGACCGCGCGCATCCGCGATCGAACGACCGGCGAGAGCTACGAAGTGCGCGCCGACTACATGATCGGGGCGGACGGTGGTCGGAGCCGTGTCGCCGATCGGCTCGGCCTGCCATTTGAAGGGGAGATGGCCCTTGGGACATCGGCCAATGTGTTGTTCTCTGCGGATTTGTCGAAATACGTCGCGCATCGCCCCGGCTGCCTGTTCGTGATCTGTCAGCCCGGCCGCGACGACTGGTCTGGGGTTGGGGTGATTCGAATGATCCGGCCATGGAATCAGTGGGTCGCGCAATTTCTGGAACTCGCGCAAGGCGACCAGGATGTCGACCTTACTGAGTCGGCTGCCCGCGAAATCGTCTGGAGCATGATTGGTGATGTGACGATTCCTATCGAGATCGGTGCGATGAATAAGTGGCTTATCAATCGGGCCACGGCGCAATGCTACACAGAAGGACGCGTGTTCTGCGCGGGTGACGCGGTCCATCGGCATCCGCCCAACAACGGGCTTGGGTCCAACACCTGCATCGCCGACGCTTACAATTTGGCCTGGAAACTCGCGTTGGTGATTCAGGGCAAGGCAGGCCCGTCATTGCTTGATACGTTCAATGCGGAGCGTCAGCCGATCGGCAAGCGGGTGGTGGAGCGTGCGTTTAAGAGTCTCGAAGAAAATCGCATGATGATGGCAACGCTTGGCCTGCGCCCGAGGCAAAGTTCCGCCGATCGAGCGCGTGCTTTTGAAATTCTGAAGGCGGCGACCCCCGCAGGGGAGGATCGACGCAAGGCGTGGCGTGAGGCTGTGGCCTCGAAGCATTACACGGTCAATGCGCTGGGTGTTGAATTGAACCAGACCTATCGCTCGGCGGCCGTTGTGCCCGATGGAACACCTGAGCCTCGGTTTGCGAGCGATGCGGACCTCCGTCATCATGTGACGACTTGGCCGGGCGCACGTTTGCCGCATTGCTGGCTTGAAGCGGACGCCAAGCGGGTCTCGATCCATGATCTCTGCGGCAACGAGCGGTTCACTCTATTGACCGGGGCCGGCGGCGGCACATGGTCTGCGGCGGCCATGGCTGCCGCGCACGCGACCGGGGTGGCAGTGGTGGTGCGAGAAATCGGCTTCGGCCTGCCGATTCGTGATGTCTACGATGACTGGTCGCGTCTTTCGGAGATCGAGGATTCCGGTTGCATCCTGGTGCGCCCAGACATGCATGTGGGATGGCGATGTAATCGGCTGCCAAGTGATGCGGTGGAACAATTAACCGCGGCGATGCGATCGATCCTTGGGTACTGATGCGGCGCGTTTCGAGGTTACAGAGAGCCTTCTGAAAAGTCGTGGGCGTCACGACAGGGTCGTTCGTGTTGTGGAAATCACGTACGTATCTGTGCTACGATGCGTACGTGATGGGGTTTGCATCTTCCGCATGGAGGTCGCCATGACCGCTGTTTCCGCCACCCGGTTCAGGGCTGAGCTTTACAAGTACCTGAATGAAGTGATCACCACCGGGCAATCTGTTGAAGTGGTCCTGCGTGGGCGCAAGGTGCGCATCGTCCCAGTGGATGCGCCGACCAGGCTCGCCGCGATGGAGCCGCGCGCCGACTATATCGTTGGCGATCCCGATGATTTGGTGCGGCCCACGTTTGATGAGACGGCGTGGCGCAAGGCGGCCAATAAAACATTCGCGAAGCGCCGCAGCCGTTGATCTATCTGGATACGCATGTCGTCGCGTGGCTCTACGCCGGTGCGACGCGCAAACTAAGTCCGCTCGCCAAACGCGAGATTGATCGGGGCGAACTGCGCATTGCCCCCATCGTGCAACTCGAGCTGGAATATCTGTTCGAATTGCGGCGCGTTCGCGAGAGGGCGGCGCCCGTTCTTGCCACCCTCGCGGAGCAGATGGGTCTTCAATTGTGCGACCGGAATCCGGCGCATGTGGTGGCGCGTGCCTGTGAGTTGTCATGGACGCGCGATGTGTTCGATCGCATGATTGTCGCCCAGGCCAGCATCAATGCCGACATCCTGCTCACCGCGGACGATGCGATCCGCGACCACTATCCCAAAGCGCGCTGGTAGTCGGAGGCAACGATGCAAAGCGTCCGCGCAGCGTCAGCGGGTTACATGGTTCAGACAACTTCGAACAAGCCCGCCGCGCCCATGCCACCGCCGATGCACATCGTCACCACGACGAACTTGGCGCCGCGTCGCTTGCCTTCGATCAAGGCGTGTCCGGTCAGGCGTGCGCCGGTCATTCCATAGGGGTGGCCGACTGCAATCGAACCGCCATTGACGTTGAGTCGTTCATCGGGAATGCCAAGGCGATCACGGCTGTACAGCACCTGGACGGCGAAGGCTTCGTTCAATTCCCAAAGATCAATGTCTTCGATCCGCTTACCGGTTTGTTTGAGAAGCTTCGGCACGGCGAAGACCGGTCCAATCCCCATTTCCGACGGCTCGCATCCGGCAACCGCGAAGCCGCGGAAAATGCCGAGTGGCTGCAAGCCACGCCGTTCGGCGAGTTTGGCGTTCATGACCACGCAGGCGCTCGCGCCATCGGAAAATTGGCTCGCGTTGCCCGCTGCAATGACACCGCCTTCGATCGCCGGTTTGATCTGCGAGACGCCTTCATAGGCGGTGTCGCCGCGGATGCCTTCATCGCGTTCGCAGGTCACTTCCTTGATGGTTTCCTGGGCGGTGTTCTTGTCGATCACTTTCATCTTGGTGGTGACCGGTACGATCTCGGCTTTCGTCCTGCCGGCGGCCGCAGCGGCAGCAGCCCTTTGCTGACTGGCCACGCCATAGCGGTCCTGTGCTTCACGCGAAATCTTGTATTTCTTCGCTATGTATTCGGCGGTCTGCAGCATCGGCCAGTAATGTTCCGGCTTGTGCAAGGCGAGCCATTCGTCCATGAACATGTGTTTGTTCATTTCGTTTTGCACGCATGAAATCGATTCGACGCCGCCTGCAACATAGATGTCGCCTTCGCCCGTCATGATGTTCTTCGCGGCGGTGGCGATCGTCTGCAAACCCGATGAACAAAAGCGATTGACCGTCATGCCCGGCACAGAGACCGGACACTCCGCTCGCGCGGCGATCTGCCGGGCAATATTCCAACCGGTTGCGCCCTCCGGATTCGCGCAGCCGATGATCACGTCCTCCACCTCGGCCGGATCGACTTTGGCGCGCGCCATGGCGTGTTTGACGGCTACGCTGCCAAGATGCGCGCCGTGTGTCATGTTGAAAGAACCGCGCCAGGATTTGGCAAGGGGCGTGCGGGCGGTGGAAACGATCACTGCGTCGATCATGGTGGGGCTCCTATCGGGGACGTGCCTAGCGAGAGTGTAGAGCAACTTCGCCAATGAGCCCAATGGGCAGTCTTGTCCAACGAGGTTTGATCCCGAACCGAAGGCCGTGATTCCAACGAGGTTTGATCCTGAAGGGCGCTGGCGAGTGGGGCGCGTAGAGGGGGCGGGGAGTCGATCATCGAAGGATGGTGATCGACATGAACGAGTCC
>SHXR01000098.1 GCA_009693235.1 Betaproteobacteria bacterium
ATGGCTGCCCATAGCGAGGGGTACTCGCCCCGATGCTCCTGCACCATCCGGACTGCGCGTTCGCGTACTTCGGGGGAAAATCTGTTGGATTTGTTCATGGCTCCATCCTCTCAGGGGTTGGAGCCTCCACGAAACCCGGGGCGATTCAGTAATGCCAGCCTGGGCGCCAACGCCCACATGATCATCCTGCTCGGGAAGCGCCCTTGCACCGACCGGGGGGGCGTATTCTACTGTTGCCACTGAGGAAAATTGACCCATCATCCCTTGGTCGCGTAGAATCGCCTCCCTTCGGGGTGTAGCGCAGCCTGGTAGCGCATCTGCTTTGGGAGCAGAGGGTCGGGAGTTCGAATCTCTCCACCCCGACCAATAGCGCTAAAACCAGTCGCGCTAAGCGGCCCGTCGGGATTCTGCCCGTAGCTCAGTTGGATAGAGCATCAGCCTTCTAAGCTGAGGGTCACAGGTTCGATTCCTGTCGGGCAGGCCAGTGGCCCGGTCAGGATATGTTACAAGATTGCGGTCAATGGTGGCTATAGCTCAGCGGTAGAGTCCCGGATTGTGATTCCGGTTGTCGTGGGTTCGAATCCCATTAGCCACCCCAGATAAATTGAGCCACCCTCGAGTCAACTGAGGGTGGCTCAACTTATTTGCGAAGGTCTGGCGCTCCCGATCGCCGCGACCCATCGCGACAAACTGGTAGATTGACGTTTAAATCCCAATCAGGATCCTCCCTTGGAACACGTAATCATCATCGGTGGCGGCATCTGCGGCCTCGCCCTGGCGCTCAACTTGCATTCTCGGGGTATCGCCTGCCGCGTCTATGAACGCGCTCTGGATGTGAAAGAGCTGGGCGTTGGCATCACGGTGCTCCCGCATGCGATGCGCGAGTTCGTGGCGCTTGGTGTTGGGGACGAGGTGCTGGCGAGCGGCATTGAAACCGAGCAAAGCTGCTTTTTTAATCGCTTCGGGCAACTCATCTACAAGGAGCCGCGTGGCAAGTACGGCGGCAATCCGTTCAAGGAAGTGGCCATCCATCGCGGTAGGCTACATCGCATCCTCTATGACGCGGCGGTGGCGCGTCTGGGGCCGGATCGTATTCGCACCAATCATTCGTGCGTTCGGGTCGAGCAAAGCGATGGCGAGGTGACCGCGTGCTTTACCGAGACCAGCACCGGCCGCCAGCTCGCGCCGGTGAGTGGGCAGGTGGCGATCGCCTGTGATGGCGTCAACTCCGTGGTGCGCAAGCACTTCTATCCGCATGAAACCGTCGCGTTTTCCGGTATCAACACGTGGCGGGGCGTCACCCGTCGCAAGCCCATCATCGGCGGTCGCAGTTACATGCGGGTGGGTTCGATCTTCACCGGCAAGATGGTGATCTACCCGATCATCGATAAGGCAGACGATGAAGGCAATCAGCTGATCAACTGGATGGCCGAGATCCAGCAGAACACCACGATGGCCAACGATTGGAACAAGCCCGGCAAGTTGTCCGATTTCTATTCGATTTATGAGAGCTGGCGGTTCGACTGGCTCGATGTGGCCGACATGATTTCCAAGGCCGACCAGATTCTCGAATACCCGATGGTGGATAAAGATCCCGTCCCCCAGTGGACCTTCGGACGCATCACGTTTGCAGGCGATGCGGCGCATCCAATGTATCCGCGCGGCTCCAATGGTGCGGCGCAAAGCACCATCGACGCTCGCACGCTGGCCGATTGTCTGCAGCAGGCCAAGGACCCGCGCGCGGCGCTCCTCGATTACGAGTCGAAGCGGCGCGAAGTGACGGCCAATGTGGTGCGGACCAATCGCACGGTACCGCCTGATTTCATCAATATCAAAGTCGAGGAGCTGGTCGGCGATCGCCCGTTCGATGATCTGGACAAGTACATCACCCAGGCTGAACTCCGGCAGCTTTCCGAGAACTACAAGAAGGTGGCCGGCTACGCATTGACGGATCTCGGGGCGGCGCAAAGCTAGTGCGCTCTCGCCTGCGTTACCGATGATCAAACCGAGCGATCTTCCCTCGGTCGACCGGTTGTTGACGCAGCCGGCGACAGTGGCTCTGGTGGCCCAGTACGGACGCACCTTCACCGCCGATGTCTTGCGCGCATTGCTGGCCGAGACCCGTGAGCTCGCGCGCGCCGACAATGACATTGCCATCGAAAGCATCGCCCCAGACCGTCTACTGGGGGTGCTCAGCGATCGCCTGCAACGCGCCAGTAGCGCGAAGATCCGCCGCGTTTTCAATCTCACCGGGGTGGTGTTGCACACCAATCTCGGCCGTGCAGTGATGGCAGAAGAAGCGATCACCGCGGCAATCGAAGCGATGCGGCATCCGGCGACGGTCGAATTCGATCTGGAAGGCGGCGGGCGCGGTGATCGGGACGATGCGGTGCTCGAATTGATTCGCGAGATGACCGGCGCGGAAGCCGCCACCGTCGTCAACAACAATGCGGCCGCGGTGCTGCTTTCGTTGAATACCCTGGCGGCGCGCAAGGAGGCGATCGTTTCGCGCGGCGAATTGATCGAAATCGGCGGTGCGTTTCGAATACCCGATGTCATGACGCGCGCCGGCTGCAAGTTGCGCGAAGTGGGGACGACGAATCGCACCCACTTGCGTGACTTCGAGGAAGCGATTGGCCCGCAGACGGCGATGTTGCTCAAAGTGCACACCTCCAATTATGCGGTTGTGGGCTTTACCAGCGCGGTCGATGTCGCCGAACTCGCGCCGGTGTCGCGTGCGCATGGGCTCGTGCTGATGGAAGACTTGGGTAGCGGCACCTTGGTGAATCTTGAACAATGGGGTCTGCCGCATGAGCGAACGCCCGGCGAAGCAATTGAAGCGGGCGCGGATATCGTGACGTTTTCAGGCGATAAGCTGCTGGGTGGCCCGCAATGCGGACTCATCGTGGGCAAGAGAGAACTCATCGCGAAGATCCGCAAGAACCCGCTCAAACGCGCGCTCAGGGTCGACAAAGTTACCTTGGCAGCGTTGGCTGCGACCTTGCAGCTCTATCGTGATCCGGAGCGATTGGTTGAGCGATTGCCCACGATCCGGATGCTCGCCAGAAGCGCGGCCAACATCGGTGAGCAGGCGGAGCGCCTTGCACCGCTTATCCGTGCGCGTTTGGGCGATCAACACGCGATCTCGGTACGCGAGGCGGCCAGCCAGATCGGCAGCGGCTCACGTCCGCTTGATCTGTTACCGAGCAGGGCGATCGCGATCGAAGTGAACGGTCCGAAGAAAGGGGCGGGCACACGGATCGCCGTCGTTGAAAGAATGTTTCGCTCGCTGCCAATCCCCGTGATTGGCCGTATCGAACGCGACGCGCTGTTGCTCGATCTCAGGTGTCTCGATGATGAGCCCGCCTTTATCGCGCAACTCGAACATATCCATCCAATTTCATCAAGGAGGCAACATGAGCAATGAAATCATCGTCAAACAAGAGGGCCCGATTCTTCATATCACGCTGAACCGGCCGGATGACGGCAACGGCGTGACCGATCCGATGGCGCGTGAATTCACCGCACTCATCAATCAAGCGCATGAGAGCTGTGAAATGGTGGTGCTCCGCGGTGCCGGCAAGGATTTCTGCGTCGGACGGGCGGTGTTTACCGCGCCTGGGTCGCCCAACGCGATTCCAGAGGCGTATGCGCGCCGTGCCGCCTACGACGTGATTTTCGATGCGTACTGGGCGGTCCGCCGCTCGCCGGTGCCGATCGTGGGCGTCATCCAGGGCCGTGCGATGGGCTTCGGATTGGCAGTGGCTGCGCTTTGCGATGTATCGTTTGCCGGGGATGCGGCGACCTTCAATATTCCGGAAATGGCGCACAACATCATGCCCACCATGGTGATGTCATCGATCTTCGACCGGATGAATCGCAATGCGATCGCCTGGATGACCTACTCCACCGATTTCATCAATGCCGAGCGCGCACTGCAATACGGCATTGTGAGCACGGTCGTGCCGGCGGCCAAGCTTGAATCGGAAGTGGCAGCGTTCTGCGACAAGATGGCCAATACGCCGCGTCCGGCGATTCGCGGCCTGAAAGAATATCTACGCGTGGCCCCATCGATGGATGCGCAAGGCGGCATCGACTATGCGCGAAACATCCATGCGGTCGTCAATACCGCCGCTGAAATGAAAGGCAAACATCGCAAGTAGGACTCAGGTACGTCGTGCAAGGATTGCAATTACTTCACCGAATCCTTGCAGCGCCTCACGCACGGCTTCGCGCGGCACCGTCGGTAGCTGGCAACGTACCAGACATTCGGTGGCTCCCAACTCATCTTCATACTTTGCAAGCTGTGCCGCGACGGTAGCAGGCGAACCGACGACAAACATGTTTTCTCCCCAGCGGCGCAGGTTGTCGATGGAGTCATTGGACGGGTAGGTCGGATGCAATGACCGGTAGACCTGCCCGTACTCATGGCGCAGGCCCTCGGCATAGAGCGACCAGGCTTTTGAATCGGTCTCCGCGACAAACGCTTCGCGCCGAAACGGCTGCTCTTTAGGGCGAGGCAAGCCTGCCGCGGCAAGCGCGGACAGAAAGAGCTTTTGCTGCCGGCCGAGCTCGGCAAGCGAAGCACCTGGCCACATCACCCAGGCATCGGCAAGCCGCGCTACACGTGGGAGGGCGATGTCTTTAACCGCGCCCATCCAAAGCGGTATGCCTGTTGGGTTTACCGGCAGCGGGCGGATCTGCGCGTTTTCGAAGCGATGATGGCCGGTGGAATCGCTCACCGTTTCGCCTGCCAAAAGGCGCCTGACATGGCCGATCGAGCGCTCATAGATCGCCGCGCGCTCCTTGTAGGGCACACCAAACCCGGCGTATTCGTTCGGCATCCAGCCAAGCCCAACGCCAAGCACAAAGCGTCCATTGCTCAGATTGTCGATGACTGCGGCCTCTTCGGCGACGGCGACCGGATGATGCAAAGCGAGCACTGTGATATCCGTGCCGACGCGAATTTTTTTCGTCACCGCAGCGGCTGATGCGGCGAGAATCATCGGTCGTGGAATCCAGCCGTCTTCCATGAAGTGGTGCTCGGCGAACACCACCGCGGAAAAGCCATTGCGATCGGCCCACGCGATATCTTCAAGACCATCGGCCATGACGCGCTCGGAGCGTCCGCCTTCGGCGACCTGGAAGCTGTAGTGCAAGGCGATTTTCATTGGCTAGCGTTCATTTCAATGTTGAGCGGCAAGTCTATCGCAGCAGGGTACGTTTTCGGCCATCACGTGAAAGCGGTAAAGTCTGGGCCTCTTCTTCGATGGAGGTGCCCAATGATCTACGAAATGCGAACCTATGACCTGAAGCCGCGCTCACTCGGTGAAGTGGAAAAACGCATCGGTGAAGCCTACGAGAATCGGAAGAAATATTCGCCCCTGGCGGCGTTCTGGCACACCGAATTTGGCCCGCTCAATCAGATTGTTCATATCTGGCCCTACAAGGATCTCGCGGAGCGTGCTCGTATTCGAGCGGAGTCGAGCAAAGATGGCAAGTGGCCGGCAAAGATCGGCGAGTTCGTGGTGCGGATGAAATCCGAGATCATGATTCCGTTCCCGAATTCACCTGAGTTGAAACCAGGCAAGATGGGCCCGCTATTTGAGATGCGGATCTACACGCATCCGGTTGGTGAGTTGCCCAACATCATGCGTTGCTGGGAAAAGGCGTTGCCGGTGCGAACGGCCTTCGGTCCGGTCTGTGCGTTATGGTATTCGGAGTTTGGTGGGTTGAACACGTTCGTCCACATCTGGCCGTATGCCTCGATGGCCCAACGCGATGAGATCCGTGAAAAGGCGCACGCGACCGGCAATTGGCCACCGGCAACCTACGATGTGAAACACGGCGGCAAGGGTTACGACCTGATCGCACAGGAGAACAAACTGCTGTTGCCGGCAGCGTTCTCGCCGCTGCAATAGGGCGCACTGCGGGCTCTAGCGTGCTTGAGCGAGGGGGCCCGCCTCTAGCAAGAAGGCAACCATCCGATCAGCCACGCCATTGAACATGCCGATGCCAGTCTGCGTGCCGCAACTAAGGCGGCGCGCTGTCGCAAGCAGCGGCGTCACTTCCGGAGCGGTGATGACGTCGGCGACGAACATCGCAGGCGTCAATTTATCCACCATGACCGGATAGGGATCGGTTGCTTTCATGCCCGCCGGTGAGGCATTGACGACGAGATTAAATCCGGTCGGATCGGGCGAGCCGATTTGCACCTTGTGGCGGTGTTGGGTGCGGAGCATTGCGATGAGCGAGTCCCGTCGATTTGGATCCAGGTCGTGAATTGCGAGCATCGCGACGCCCGCCTCGAGGAGTGCCGCCGCGATCGCCGTGCCCGCACCGCCTGCGCCCACTTGCATCGCACGCTTCCCGGTGGGTTGGCAGCCCGCGCCATTGATGCCCGCGATAAAGCCAAGGCCATCGAGCATATCGCCATGCCAGGTGCCGTCGGCATTGCGGCGTATGGTATTGCAAACGCCGAGCAGCCGCGCACGGTCGCTGATGGTGGTGCAGTGGCGCACGATCGAAAATTTGTGTGGGACCGTCACAATCAGCCCATCGAGGTTTTTGATGCAGCTCGCGCCACGAATAAACGCATCAAAATCCGCGGCCGACACATGCGTTGGCACGACAGCCACATTGTGTCCTTTGGCATGCAGCATGCGGGTGACATTGCCGGGTGATTTCACCTGGGCAATCGGATCGCCAATCACAGCGATCAAGCGTGTTTCTCCGTCGAGTGGTAGGTCGGGACTCATGGTTTCCATTGAGGTTAGGTCGCGTGCAGACTCGTATCCGGTATGCGATGATCACACCGGCCTTCGATAATCCCACATAACAACGCCACCCTGCAGACCCACACGCGGCCCGTACCTCGCTATGACCGAATTCCTGCAATTGCTGATCTCCGGAACCGCTACTGGCGCGATTTATGCGTTGGCTGCGCTCGGCTTCACGTTGCTTTGGCAGGCCTCCGGCACCGTCAATTTCGCGCAGGGGGAGTTCGTCATGATCCCGGCGTTCCTGATTCTTTTCTTCCTGCATTTTGTCGGCGCGCCGTTGTGGCTCGCGTTTCTCCTCGCTTGTGCGGCGTCCATGTTGCTCACCGGCTACGGCTTCAAACGGCTCGTGGTCGATCCGATGATCCGCCATGGCGTCATTCCGCTGGTCATTGCGACGCTTGGGTTATCGATCGGCCTGAAGGCCTCGGTGCGTGCCGGCTACAGCGCTGAAGCGCATCCGTTTCCCAATACATTCTCGGATGCGATCGTGGCGCTTGGGTCACTCAAGGTGTCGGTCGCCGATATCGGCACACTCATCCTGGCAGGGGCCATCGTGCTCGCCTTGCAGACTTTTCTGAACCGCACGCTCACCGGCCGGGCGATGCAAGCGGTGGCGCAGAACACCGATGCCGGTACGATTCTCGGTATCGATGTGAAACGAATGATTCTCTATACGTTCCTCATCAATGCGGTGTTAGCAGCGGTGGCCGCGTTGCTGGTAACGCCCACCTATCTCGCCAAATTCGATATGGGGGATTCGATCGGCCTGAAGGCGTTTTACGCTGCGATCATCGGTGGCTTCAATCAGACGCGGGGTGCGTTGTTGGGCGGTGTGCTGGTGGGTGTACTAGAGAACCTAGTCGGCGCATATCTCTCGCCTGCCTACAAGGAAGGCGTTGCGTTGATGCTGTTCCTAGTGGTGATTCTGTTCCGGCCGGAAGGCTTGCTCGGTCGGGTCGAGGAGCGCAAGGTATGACGCGGGCAGGTCTCCTTGCATTGGCGGTCGGGCTCATGGTGATGGTGTTGCTCCCGCTTGGACTCAAGAACTACGGTATTTATCTCCTCACGCTGTG
>SHXR01000043.1 GCA_009693235.1 Betaproteobacteria bacterium
AACCACCGCTGGGTGACGACAGACCACCGCTCACCCCGATATACGACCTCTTGGGATGAACTGCCGGTGGTGCGGTAACCGAAAAGCCAGAATTTTTCTGCAAAATTTTCCGCTGACCACGACTCAGCTTCAGTTGGAATTAACGCGGTACGGGGTGGGTGGGATCGCCGGAACAGGCTTTAAATACTGCTGCCCATTTGTATTGATCACTATGTCAGCCCGTCGTGCTACGGGCTTTTCCTACAGGGGTGGGTACACCGGGGGTGGGGTGCTGACTGGCAGGATTTGGCTTGGGGGGTGGGGTGCGCAGAATTGAATCGAAGCCAGTAAGTAGATGGGCTGCGCCTCAACCGGTTAAAATCGTCCTGACGGCAAGCATGGGGTTTGTCGTTTGACCTAACGGTTGACCTGATAGTTGACCTAAACAGATGGGTCAAGACGCGAAGTGCCAGTCCCACATAGTTTTGTGGTGCTGGTGGTGTAGTGAGTTAAGTATCTGAAAGAACAAGGCCAGAGCATGTCTGGCCTTGAGATGGTGGTGGAGTGGAGGAGGATCGAACTCCCGACCTTCGCATTGCGAACGCGACGCTCTCCCAGCTGAGCTACCACCCCATGGGGGACGCGCATTGTAACGGCAACCCAGGCGGCGCACAATCATGGCGGGAGCCGGAAAATGCGCCCAATGTCGGGTTTGGCATATAGACCCTATCCCGCCCCCGCACGCTCGACGTATGCTTGGAGTCCGCCATCATGAATATGCGAATGTTGTTGACCCTGCCGCTTCTCGCGCTGTCCGCCTTGGCCGGCGCACAGGTGCCCGCACCCAGCCATCGGGCGGGCGAATCCTGGACCTACCGGGAGATCAATGGCTACAACAATCTCGAACGGGCGACCGTGGTCCGCGAAATCGTGCAGGCCGATGGAACGTTACGGATCGTCACGCGGCTAGGCGATGGCAAGCTAGTCAACGACGCGGTGTATCCGACCCCGGGCGCACTCGGAAGCGGCGCTGTCAATGAGCGGGCGCGCGGCACCTTCGAGCCGTCTTTGCCGCTCTATTCGTATCCATTGGCCGACGGGAGCCGTTGGAGCAACCAGGTTGTGCGGCGTGACGAGTTATGGAAAGAGCGTCGTCGCACGCGCATCGACGGTCGCATCCACGGTTGGGAAACGGTGCGCGTACCGATGGGGGAATTCAAGGCGCTACGCATTCAACGCATCATTTACGTCGGCGATCATGATCCGTTTCGGAGCGAAACCACCCGTGAGGAAATGGAATGGTATGTGCCCGAGCTGAAGATGCCGGTGAAGGTGCAGGTCCGCGAGTATTACCGTGAACCGCCGTTCGATTTTCCGAATTACATTCATCCGGGCGAATGGTTCATCCATGAGCTCACCGCGATGAAGCGCAGTCAATAGGGCTTACGCGCTCTTACGACTCGCCTGTTTCACCGTCCAACGGATCGCTCGCCTCTTCCGCTTGGGTGGCGGCGGGCACAATCGCGGCGCCAGCGATCTTCTTCTTGATCGACTTTTCCCGTTTTCGCTTTTGCGAATGATCTGTGGCGGCCCGCTCGAGGCGATCCCACACGGCAGCCCATGCGATTGAACGGGGCGGCGCTTCGATGAAGATGAGATCAGCGCCCGCCGCGTCAAACTCACGTAGCGTTGCATAGAGGGTGCGCTGATAAGGCACCGCAGCTACCGGCACGATGCGCTGGTGCGTTTGCGCGAGGCGCGGCACCGACACTTCGAATCCCAAAACGTAGATGCTACGCCCGCCGCGTTGCTGGCCAAGCTGTTCGAGCAGATCGACACGCCGAATGATTCGTACCGGGGCGCGCGGTGCATAGTGCGAAGGCAGACTGCCCGGTACCCGTGGGGCATCCGGCGCCGCATCACCATCGCTACTACCGATCAACATCGATAGTTGCGCGGTGTTGATGCCACCGGGCCGCAACACGCGAGGCGGATTGCTGGTGCAATCGACGATCGTCGATTCGATGCCGACGCTGGTCGCACCGCCATCGAGAATGAGCGGCACGTCCAGCTGAAAATCCGTGAAGACATGCTTGGCGAGCGTTGGGCTCACGCGCCCGAATTTGTTCGCCGAGGGCGCGGCGATGCCGCCACCGAATGCATCGAGGAGTTTCATCGCCACCGGATGTGAGGGCACCCGCAAGGCAACCGTGTCCTGCCCGCCCGTGACCGCATCGAGAACGCCCGCCGCGCGCTCGACGATGATCGTCAATGGGCCCGGCCAGAACATCTTCGCGAGTGCGCGGGCAATTTCGGGAATGTTGCGGCCCCACCGGTCCATGTGTTCGGCCGATGGGATATGCACGATGAGCGGATGCGAGGTCGGCCGGCCTTTCAGTTTGAAGATCTTCGCCAAGGCATCCGGGTTCGATGCGTCGGCGCCCAGACCGTAGACGGTCTCGGTAGGAAACGCGACCATCTCGCCTTGTTTGAACAGGGCAACGGCCGCGGCGATCGTTTCGTCGTTGGCATCCTTGATATTCGCAGGCGGCACGAATGGCGCGGGCATCGCCTCGGCAGGCGCGGCTGCAGGTGGCGGCAGTTCGGCCGCCAGGGATGGATCAATGACTTCTTCAGACATGGCTCTCAGGCTTTCAGTGCTGCGCGAATTTTCATGGCGGTGGCAAGCGCCTCCTCGATCGACGCACCGAGGCAGGTGACATGTCCCATTTTACGTCCGGGTCTGGCATCGGCCTTGCCATACAGATACAGCTTGGCATGTGGAAACGCGAGCACCTTGTGCCAATCCGGTTCGCCGTTTTGCCACAGATCGCCCAATAGATTGATCACGACGGCCGGGCAATGTTGATCGGTTGCACCCAACGGCAAGCCGGCGAGCACCCGCGCCTGCTGCTCAAACTGTGAAGTGACGCTCGCATCGATCGTGTAGTGACCACTGTTATGCGGGCGCGGCGCGATTTCATTGACGACGATCGAACCATCCTGCAATTGGAAAAATTCGACGCATAGCACGCCCACATACTGCAATCCATTCGCGATCGAGAGCGCTGCATCGCGCGCACGCTTGGCGGTCGCTGCATCAACACGCGCCGGCGCCATGCTCACATCGAGAATGCCGTTGGCATGCTCATTCTCGGCAACCGGATAGATGGCGACGGCACCCTCGCTATCCCGCGCGATGACCACCGATAATTCACATTGGAGCGGCATATGCTGTTCGAGTACGCAGTCCACACTGGCCAGCTCTTGAAACGCGGCGCGCGCGGCAGCACGATCGGCGACCCGAATCTGCCCCTTGCCGTCATAGCCCATGCGGCTCACCTTGAGAATGCCGGGGAAAAGATTGGCAGGCGCTCGATCGAGATCGGCAGCCGTCATGATCGGCGCAAAAGGTACCGTCGCGATGCCGCAGCTGCGTACGAATTCCTTCTCGCGAATGCGGTCCTGCACGATCGACACGGCGGCCGCATCCGGACTCACCCGACAATGCGAAGCGAGATACTCAAGCGCGCGGGCCGGCACGTTTTCAAATTCGGTCGTCACGCCCGCGCAAAGCCCCGCCAGCGCCTCCAATCCACGGGCATCGAGATAATCGGCGCGGATATGGCGATCGGCGACGGAACCCGCCGGTGAGTGATCACCAGGATCGAGCACCACCACACGATAGCCCATGCTTTGCGCCGCCATGGTGAACATGCGCCCAAGTTGCCCGCCGCCCAACAACCCCAACCAGGCACCCGGCTGAACAAAACTGTTAGCCATCATTTCGCCGGTGGCAGGCGCATGGCGCGGGCCGCACGTGTTTGGCGTGCGCGGAACGCTTTCAGCTTGGTGGCGAGCACCGCGTTATTGGCAGCGAGCAACGCCACCGCAAACAGCCCCGCATTGGCGGCACCCGCTTCACCGATCGCGAACGTTGCAACGGGAATGCCTTTCGGCATTTGCACGATGGAATGCAGCGAATCTTCACCGCGCAGATATTTCGATGGCACCGGCACACCGAGCACCGGCACGATCGTTTTGGCGGCGAGCATGCCAGGCAGATGCGCCGCGCCGCCGGCCCCGGCGATGATCGCGCGCAGGCCGCGTTTCGCCGCGGCTTCCGCGTAGGCGAACATATCGTCTGGCATGCGATGCGCCGAGAGGACCTGCGCTTCATACGGCACGCCGAACTCTTCGAGGATGGCCGCAGCGTTCTGCATGACCTCCCAATCGGAGGACGAACCCATCACTACGCCAATGAGCGGGCGCATGCGAGAGGACTTAGCCACGCTCTGCCTCCAGGCGCTGCCCGGTCAATCGAAACAATGCCTCACGATATTTTTCCGCGGTCTTGGCAATCACCGCAGCGAGCAGGCGCGGTGCAGGCGGCGTTTTATCCCACGCCAATGTCTCCAGATAATCGCGCACGAATTGCTTGTCAAAGGAGGGCGGGCTGATGCCGGGACGGTACTCGTCGGCTGGCCAAAAGCGCGATGAATCGGCCGTCAACACTTCATCGATGAGATGGAGCTTGCCTTCCCCATCGAGGCCAAATTCAAACTTCGTGTCGGCGATGATGATGCCCTGGGTCCGGGCGTAATCAGCGGCTTCCGAATAGAGCCGGATGCTGACATCGTGCACTTGATTCGCACGCGCCGTGCCGATCAATGTCTCGGTGGTGGCAAAATCGATGTTCTCATCATGATCGCCCATCGCCGCCTTGGTCGCAGGCGTGAAGATGGGCGCGGGCAGCTTGTCTGCTTGCTTCAGCCCAGCCGCCAATCGAATGCCGCAGACCGCGCCGGTCGATTGATAGTCTTTCCAACCCGAACCGATCAGGTAGCCTCGCACCACCGCTTCGATCGGCAAAGGTTTCAGCCGCTTCACCACCATCGCGCGACCCATGACTTCTGCCTGCTCGGCCACACCGCGCACGACCGTCGCCGGGTCGATGCCGGTCAGATGATTCGCCACGACATCCCCCAGTCGGTCGAACCAAAAGAACGACATCGCGGTCAAGACAGCGCCTTTATCAGGGATCGGGTCTTCCAGCACCACATCGAATGCCGACAAGCGATCGGACGCAACGATCAGCATGTGCTGATCGTTGATCGCGTAGATATCCCGCACCTTGCCGCGTGACAGCAAGGGCAGGCTTGATATTGCAGACTGGTAGAGAGGCCGGGCCACTTGGCGTGTCGCGATCGCGAAAGAAGGGCAAGGGGCGAATTGTAATGCCTTGGGCTCCCGGCGGAGCCCTATCAATCTGCGGGGCTCATCCGCGCAGATTTATGCCGCCATCTTCTCCACCGATGCCTGGTAGTCGCCGGTCGCGGCGAGACTATTCATATGCGCTCGATGCAGCAGCGTGGCCTGCGCCTGGGGCACGCTGGACTGCGAACCGCGCCAGACCTTGATCGCCGATTGCTGCAAGCCGCGGCCGTATGAGAAAGTGAGTGTCCAGGGGCAGCCGCCGATGCGATTCATTTCGTTCAAATGGATCGTGGCATCCGCATCGCTTTGCCCGCCTGAGAGAAACGCGATGCCAGGCACCGAAGCCGGCACGGTGCGCCTCAGCACCTTGAGCGTTCGTTCAGCAACTTCGCGATGGCTCGCCTGCTGCTTGCATTCTTTACCGGCGATGACCATCGAGGGCTTGAGCACAATGCCTTCGAGCACGACCCGCTGACTTGCCAGGGCGAGAAATACGGTACGGAGCGTGGTTTCCGTGACCCACTCGCAGCTGTCAATGTCATGCGCGCCATCCATCAGGACTTCCGGCTCGACGATCGGCACGATGCCGGCCGCTTGGCAATGCGCGGCATAGCGCGCCAGCGCGTGGGCATTGCCTTCAATACAGGCGGCGCTTGGAAGATCTTTGCCGATGATGATGACGGCGCGCCATTTGGCGAACCGCGCGCCGATTTTCGCGTAATCGGTACAGCGCTTGGCGAGGCCATCGAGGCCCTCGGTGATCAATTCGCCCGCGCAAAGCGGCATGTCTTTGGCGCCGCTATCGACTTTGATGCCGGGCAGGATGTTCTGGCGATTCATCGCATCGACAAACGACGTGCCATCCGCACATTTCTGACGCAACGTCTCGTCATAGAGGATGACCCCCGAAATGTACTGGCCAAGCCCCTTGGTCGTGAACAGCATTTCGCGATAGGCCCGGCGATTCTCTTCGGTATTTTCAACGCTGATCGAATCGAAACGCTTGCCGATGGTGCCGGTTGATTCGTCGGCGGCAAGAATGCCGCGGCCTCGCGCAACCATTGCGCGGGCTGTGCTTTCGAGTTGAGTGGTCATGGCGACTCCGAGGGGAAAGTAGTTTTATTAATGTGCGGCCGGCACGGATTTTAACCTCTGTCGTGGGCCCGTGACCGAGCGCCTCGGCGATCGCGTTCGGGATAACGCCGAAAAATACCCTTCTTGCTAACTAATCAGCGAACTGGCCCGCTGCGCGGATGATTGGCCCCCAGCGGTCGATCTCCGCCTTCAAATGCGCATACAGCGCGGCAGGCGTGGCCTCGGCTTCGCGTACCGGCTCGGTACCAAGATCGGCAAACCGCTGAATCACCGCCAGGTCTTTGAGCGCGGCCTGCAACGCCTTCACCAACTCATCGACGATCGGCTTTGGCGTGCCCTTCGCGGCCCACAGCGCATGCCACGCAGAAAGATCGAAGCCCTTCAAGCCGAGTTCGTCGAGAGTGGGAAGATCCTTCAGGGCACCAACGCGCGTCAGCGTGGTCACACCGAACGCCTTGATGCGCCCGCCCTTGATATGCGGCGTCGTGTTGGTCGTCTGATCGCACATGACATCCACCTGGCCGCCCAGCAGATCATTCATGGCGGGCCCGGTCCCTTTATAGGGCACCAAGGTCGGATCGGTGCCGAAGGACTGCCTGAGCAAGAGCGCGCACAGATTGGAGACCGAACCGAGACCAGCGGTGGCGAGCGAAACTTTCGAGCCGTTTGCTTTGATCCATGCCATCAGCTCTTTGAAATCATTGGCGGCCAACTCGCGCTTGGCCACCAAGGTCATCGGCACATTGGTAATGCGGCCGATCGGCTCGAAATCGTTAAGCGCGTCGAACGCGAGTTTGCGGTACAGCGCCGGAAAGGTCGCTTGTCCGATGTGATAAACATAAAGCGTGTAACCATCGCCTGCCGCACGCGCAACACGCCCAGCGCCGATGGTGCCGCCTGCGCCGCCGGCATTCTCGACGACGATCTGGCCCTTCAACTCCCTGCCCATCGATTGCGCGATCATGCGCGAAACCGTATCAGTTGGGCCGCCCGCAGCGGCCGGAACAATGAGGGTGATCGTTTTATTTGGATACGTTTGCGCAAAGGCATCGGACAGCGCAAGCGCAGCAATAAGCAGCAGACAATTTTTGTATCGCATCGGCCAGCCTCTTTCTACCGCATTTAGCACACGCTCTCATGGCGCATCTTGCAGGTCACCAGTACTTCATCGACGTCCCGCTTCCACCAATTTTTGGCAGAAAAGATCTCTGCTTCATGCATGCCGCGATACCCGGCCGCCTCGACCCACGAGCGGATCATCGGGATATCGATCACGCCATCGCCCATCATGCCGCGATCGAAGATGAGATCGGCAGTCGGTACCAGCCAGTCGCAAATATGAAAGCCTAGAATGCGCTTCTCACCCGCACGTTCGATCTGCGCCTTCAGTTCCGGATCCCACCATACGTGATACACATCGACCGCCACACCCAGCGCGCCACCTTTCGAGGAGTCAAGCTCATCACAAAGATCGAGCGCTTGTCTTAGCGTGTTGACGCAGGCGCGATCCGCGCATTGCATCGGATGCAACGGCTCCAGTGCCAAGGGCACGCCACAGCCGCGGGCATGATCGAGAATTTCGCCTAGGCCATCGCGCACCATTTCACGGGCACCGATCAGGTCTTTCGAACCCTTCGGCAAGCCGCCGGCAACGATGACCAAGCACTGCGCCCCAAGGGTCGCGGCTTCCTCGATGGCGCGCATGTTTTCATCCAGCGCTTGCTGGCGGCCTTTGCGATCGCGCGCGGGAAACAGCCCTGCCCGACAATAGCCGGTGACAGTCAACCCGGCGTCACGAATCATCTTGGCGGAATCTTTGAGGCCGGCCTCGGCCACTTTGTCCCGCCATGGCGAGATGCCGCCGATACGATGCCGGCGCAAGGCATCGACCGTTTGGCGCATGTTGCACGACTCTCGTACGGTGGCGGCGTTGATCGCAAGCTGCTCAGGATTGGGCGGATTGTGCTTCATCGTGCTCACTTCAGGAACTCCGGAGAAATCAGCTTAGGCAGAATCAGTACCACATCGGGCCAGACAATGATCAGCACCAGCACACCCAACATCGGCATCAACATAATCATGACATCCTTCAGCGCCTCGGTGATGCGAATACCAGCGACCGAGCAGGCAATCATCAAGCATAAGCCATACGGCGGCGTCACCAACCCAAAGGCGAGCGAAACGATTCCCACCATCGCGAAATGCACCGGATCCAACCCCGCCGCCTTGGCAACGGGCTGGAGAATTGTGCCGACGATGATGATCGCCGGAATAGCATCGAGAAAACAGCCGACCACGAGAAATACAAAAGCGATAAAGAGGCCGGCGGCGATCGGTCCCATTTCCCAGCCGATTACATTGGTGAGCAACGCCTTCGGAATCTGATAATAGGCGAGCAACCAACCAAACGCGCTGGCGGTGCCGACACAGAAAAGCGCGACGCCCGCGAGTTTGCCGGTATCGGCAAGTGCCTCATGCAGGCCCTTCAACCCCATTTCCCGATAGAAAAATAGCGAGAGCACGCCGGCATAGAGCACCGCGATGCAAGCCGACTCCGTCGCGGTGAACCAACCGAAGATCTTGCCGCCAATGATGATCACCGGGGTCATAAGCGCCGGGATCGAAACGAGCAAGGAGCGGCCGAGTTCGACCCATGACTCGCGTGGATAGGTCGGATAACCGCGCGCCTTGGCGTAAGCGTGAACGGTGGCCATCTGCACCAATCCGATCAAGAGCCCGGGAATGATGCCGGCCAGAAACAGTGCGCCAATCGACACGGTAAGCACACCGCCCCATACGATCATCAGGATCGAGGGTGGGATGATGACGGCGAGCACCGCCGACACCGCGGTAATGGCAACCGAAAAACTGTCGTCGTAGCCTTCCTTCCTCTGTGCCTCGATGAAGATTTTCGATTGGCTGGCTGCATCCGCGGTGGATGATCCGGAGATCCCGGCGAAAAATATCGACAGAACGACGTTGATCTGCGCAAGGCCACCGGGGAAATGCCCGACCATCGCACGCGACAGACGAAGCAGCCGGTCGGTGATGCCGCCCACGTTCATGAGATTGGCGGTGAGCAAAAAGAACGGCACCGCCAGGAGGATGAACGAATTGTAGGCGTTGAAGGTTTCCTGCACGAGATTCATCGGCGTGAGGCGGGGCTCGACGAGAAAAATAGGCAGACAAGCAAAGCCCAGCGCGAAGGCGATCGGTACCCGTAGCGCTATGAGAAGAAAAAACACGCCAAAGAGAATAGCGGCCGCTTCGCCTGGAGAGAGGGTGGTTGCACCGGGCATCAGCGCGCTCCTTTCGCGACGATCCGAGCATCGTCCAGCAGCCGTTCACCGGCAAACACCAGCCAGGTAAGCCCGGTCACCGGCCAGGCAACATGAATCGTCCATAGCGGCAGTTCGGCGAGTTCGGAAATCCGATTCCAGCCAAAGCGGGTGAACTCGATGCCCCACCACACGAACACGATCGCGAATACCAGCACGAACATATTGCTTACGATCCGGAGCACCGCGTTGGCGCGCGGACCGAGCACCGGCCAGATGTCGACGTCGAAATGCGCGCCCTCGCGGATGCCGACCATAGCGCCAATCATGATCATCCAGACAAAGAGAAAGCGCGCCATCTCTTCGGTCCAGATGTACGCCGGGATGATCGGGATGGTGCGGGAGAAAATCTGCATGCTGACCGGGATGATTAACACGGCCGTGGCTATCACCAGGAGCAAATTGAGCGCATGGTGAAAGGCGGACACCAATGTCCGCATCAGCCCTGCTCCCTTGGCATCCGCCCGAGCGACGAAGCGGTCGCCTGTCACTTATTTGATTGCGCTGATTTTCGCGAGGATCTGCTCCGCACCGATTTCCTTGGCATAGGCCGCGAGCACCGGTTCCACCGCGCTTTGCAGTTGCGCCCGATCAGTGAAGGGCACGCGCTTTAGCTTGCCCGCTTTTTCCAACGCATCGAGCTTAGCGGCATCTTCGCTCGATTCAACCTGGCGTCCATGCGCGCCTGCTTCCTTCCCGGCGCGGAGCACCGCCGCCTGCAGATCAGCGGGCAACTGCTTGAACGTCTTGGTCGAGAAGCAAAGCGGCCGAATGGTGATCGCATGCTCGGTCAGATTGAGGTTGGGGCCCACCTCGAAGAATTTCATCTGTTCGACCCCGGCCGCCTCGTTCTCACCGGCCTGGATGACGCCGTTCTGGATCGCGTTATAGACCTCGTTATAGGCGATTACGGTGGGCGCCATGCCGGCTGCGGCGAACATCCGACTCCAGATCGGCGCACCCTGCACCCGCACCTTCAAGCCCTTTAGTTCGGCCATATTGCGCACCGGCTTATTGGCGAAGATGTTGCGCACGCCGCCGCCCGCATAGCCGATCAGCATCACTTCCGCTTTTTGATTCACTTCGTCGGCGATCGGCTTCAATAGGTCCGCATCGAGCACCTTGTTCCAATGTGCAAGATCGCGAAACAGGAACGGCGCATCGATGAACGGGGCGGCCCGTGAGAAGGTCGACATATGCGCGGGGGACACGATGCCGTAGTCGACCGCTTTGCCCTGCGCCATGTACTCGAAATACTGCTTCTCAAGGCCGAGCGCGCTGTTCTTGTGCAGCGTGAAATTGATCGGCTTGGCGTAGTACTTCTTCACCAGCTCTTCGAAACGCACGAGCGACTTGGTGAAGACATGGTCATCATTGAACTGTACCGCGCCATTGAGGGTGATCGTCTGCTGCGCTGCTGCCGCCAATGGCAATGCAAGCGCTAGCGCGCATGCAAGCCCGTGCTGGATTAATGTTTCGCGATTCATATCTCCTCCTTATGAAACGGCATACTGGAACAACTAGCGACCGCTGAACTTCGGTGGACGACGGCCGCGGAAAGCGTCGATTCCTTCCTGCGCATCGGCCGTTGAAGCGGTCAGACCAGCGGCCAATGCTTCAAGCGTCGTCGTGACGCCTTCGCCCACCGACGCATCGACCAACTGCTTGGCCGTCTGCACCGCCACCGGCGCGTTGTCGGCGATGCGGCGCGCCAACTCTAGCACGCGCTCCGCTAAGCGCTCGGACTGGACCACCTCATTGACCAGGCCCCATTCATTGGCAAGCGTCGCGTCAATCGGCTGGCCGGAAAAAATCATTTGCTTGGCACGACCCGTACCAACCAAACGCGGTAGTCGCTGGGAACCGGTCCAGCCGGGGATTGCACCGATCGTGGTCTCGGGCAGCCCGAGACGCGCGGCCGTGGAGGCGATACGCATATCGCACGACAACGCGAGCTCCAGCCCGCCGCCGAATGCGAAGCCGCCAATCGCCGCAATGGTCGGTTGCCGCAATCGCGCAACACGATCGAATACGCGCTGCCCATCGCGAATCCAGCGCGCCCACATGCCCCGCCCACCCAGCGGCGCCCATTCGATGATGTCAGCGCCGGCGCAAAACGCCTTCGGCGACGCGGATTGCACGATCACGACGCGCACCGCATCGTCGGTATCGATGCGCTGGCATGCCGCTTCCAACTCGCCAAGCATCGCCATGTTGAATGCATTCAGCTTGTCGGCACGGTTCAACATGATGGTGGCGATGGCACCATCGATAGCAAGGCGGATGAAATCACTCATGGCGGACTCCAAAGTCGAGCCGCGTATTGTGACGCAGAAGGCTAAATGTCGGTGGTGCGGCCATGCACATGCCCTGCCCCCCTTGATAAAGGGGATCAGTCCTCGTCATGATTCGCTCTCGGTGCCGCGTTATCGAATGAGCAAGCCCCGCCACGGTTCGTAGTGAGGCGCTCGTCATTACGCAGCGATGAAAGTTCAGGCGTCGACGCCGTGGGTCGCCAATAGTTGACGCATTCGTGCGCAAGCAAGCGCTGGGTCGCGCAACAGCCCTGCCCGATCGGCAAGCCGAAAGGCCTCGGCAAAATGAAGAATATGGCGTGCGCTTTGTTGCCCGCCCACCATGATGAAATGTTGCTGATGGCCGTTCAGCCAGGCCATAAACACGACGCCAGTCTTGTAGAAGCGCGTCGGTGCACGAAAGAGGTGGCGGGATAGCGGAACGGTCGGCGCAAAGAGTTCGTGGTAGCGCGCTTTATCGCCCGCCGCGAGGGCCGCCAGCGCTGCCCATGCGGCCGGCGCAATCGCATCGAAGATGCCAAGCAAGGCGTCCGAATAGCCCTCGCTATCCCCTGCGATCAATTCCGGGTAATTGAAGTCATCGCCCGAGTACATTCGAATGCCGGGCTTCAAGTGCCGGCGCATGAGAATTTCCTCGTCCTTATCGAGGAGCGAAACCTTGACGCCATCGATCTTCGCCGCGTTGTCGTTAATCACTGTAACGGCCGTTTGCATCGCCTCAGGATGACTGGCATTCCCCTAGTAACCGGCCAGCGTGGGATCAAACATTTCGCCCAGCCACTGAATGATCACCGACTCCTTTACTTGCGCGAGAACGCGCTCGTACACGCGCGCGTAGTCGTCCGGCGTCTTCGCGCATGCGGCGAGCGCGCGACTCGCCATCAAAATGATGCGACTCCCCGCGCGTTCAACCGCTTCGCATTGTTCTTCGTAGGCCGCGGTCACTTGATCGATGGTGAGCGCTCCGGTAACGGCGAGGTGATCGGTCCCCGCACCACTGGCTAACATTGCGCCGGGAAAATCTCTCGCGGCCGCAACGGAAGCCTTGATCAGTTGCAGGGAAGTGGCCCAGTCAAGACCCATGCCGCGCTGCGCGGTATCCATCGCCTCGGCCACGCCCAGGCCAAGCGACCAGAGATGACGGCGAAAGGCAATCGTTGCGTCCCAATCAATCGCGGCTTCCACCCACGGATCTTTGCTTGACCAGGGATCGGCGACCACATGCGCCGCGGCGTAGGCAACGCGGTTGAACTTTGCGGGCGTTTGCGTTGCGCCGAAGTTCTTCGGTTCGGACAATACAAACCGCTCGGTCTTGCCGTGAGCGATAGGCAGGTCAATGCTCATCTTGGCGGTAGTCCGTGCGTTCACGTCACCTCTCACCGTTCACTGCTTTACCATCACAGCGCCAACGCCGCCACATCCACCCAACGCCGCTCCCGCCATGATTGCTGCGCGCATTCGACGAGCTGCACGCCTTTGGCGCCCTCCAGGAGGTTCCACTTGAATGGCGCATCCTCGCAGACGTGGCGAATGGACAGTTCCCACTGCGCCTTGAACGCATTGTCGTAGGCGATGTTGTTCCGGACTTCCTACCAGGTGTTGAAAAAATAGATGGTCTGCGGAACATCGGGATTCCACACCGGTTTGGGTGTATTGACGCGCGCTTGCGAATGACAGCGCTGCAGGCCCACCACCGCCGAACCGTGCGTGCCGTCGACCTGGAAAGTCACGAGATCATCGCGCCGGACCCTGACACACCAGCTTGAGTTGATCTGCGCAATGACACCCGACTCCAATTGCAGCGTGGCATACGCCGCATCATCGGCGGTCGCCTGATAGGGCTTGCCATCTTCATCCCAGCGCTTTGGAAGATGCGTCGCGCCAAGACACGTCACGCTCTTCACACCACCGAACAGGTTGTCGAGCACATAGCGCCAATGGCACAGCATGTCGAGAATGACGCCGCCGCCGTCTTCGGTACGATAATTTCAGGATGGCCGATTGGCAGGCTGCAGATCGCCTTCGAACACCCAATAGCCGAATTCACCCCGGACCGAAAGGATGCGACCGAAGAATTCCGCGTCGATCAACATCTTCAATTTCAACAGACCGGGCAACCACAGCTTGTCTTGCACCACCCCATGCTTCACGCCCGCCTGTTGGGCGAGGCGATAGAGATCGATCGCATCGGCAAGGTTGGTCGCCACCGGCTTTTCACAGTAGATGTGTTTGCCAAGCGCAATCGCCCGCCTGAGCAAGGTGGGCCGCATCTGGGTGGTGGCCACATCAAAGAACACCGTATCATTCTGGTCGGCCATCGCGCGATCAAGATCGGTGGTCCAGCGCAGGACGTTGTGGGCCTTGGCGAGCGCACGGAGCTTTTCTTCATTTCGCCCGACCAAGATCGGGTCAGGCATCACCCGCGTGCCATCTGTCAATCGCACACCGCCTTGCGCGCGGATGGCGGCAATCGAACGGGCCAAATGCTGGTTGGTGCCCATGCGGGCGGTGACGCCGTACATGATGATGCCGAGTCGTTGTTCGCTCATTGATTTCTACACCTTGTTCGCGGGTCCGAAGCGCTGCCGCCTGACCACTTCCACCACCGCTGAATTATCGATTTCGCCATCGCCATCGGCAATCGCCTGCCGGAGGAGCTCGTCATGCCGGGCAGACATCGGCAGGCGCATACCGAGCCGCTCTGCTTGTGCGAGGATCAAGGTGACGTCCTTCGCATGCTGACTCAAGCGACCCTGCACCGTGTAGTCGCGCGCAAGCATCTTATCGCCTTTGATATCCATCACCTGCGAGTAGGCAGCGGAGGCCTTCAGCACACCCAGCAATGCGCCGGCGTCGAGCCCCATCCGTTCAGCGAAGGCGAGACCTTCACCAAGAGCGGCGCGATTGAGCCCAAGGACCAGGTTGATGACCAGCTTGGCACGGGCACCCGCGCCTGCATCGCCGACGTGAAACCACTGCTTGGCAACGATCTCGAACAAGTCCGCGGCGAGCGTCACCGCGCTTGCATCACCGCCCACCATCATGACCGAATCGCGTTGGCGCACTTGCACGCTCGTGCCTGAAATCGTCGCATCGAGAACGGGTACACCGATGGCCTGAGCGCGACGTGCCGTTGCGACGACGAGATCCGGATCACTGGTCGTCGTGCTCACAATCACTTGTGGGCGGGTGCCGGCATGCATGACTCCAGCTTCGCCCCACAGCGCACGCTCGATGTCGCGGTCATCGAACACCGCGAGAACGAGTCGCCTGGTTTGATTGGTTAGCACGGCCGGTGATGCGGCAACCGTGCCACCGCATGCGCGCAAATGCGCGCATCGCTCAGCCTTGAGGTCAAAGCCGCACACTGCAACGCCCGCTTCCAGCAGCCGTTCAGCGATCGCCGTGCCGACCAAACCAAGCCCGATGATGCCGATGGGGCTCACTGGCGTCGCCGTCATGCAAATCCTTCCGCGAATACTCGTCGCATTGCCGGCCAACTTGGTTCCACGTTCACACCCATCCCCGCACAGCGCAGGGAACCAATCGCAATCATGCCACCACCGATGCGCAAACGAACGGCCCCGAAGCTTTGCTCATAGAGATCGCCATGGGCGATATGGAAAGATCGTTGCTCCGCTTCATTGAGGCCCGCCATGCCATTCACATAGTGGTGGCCATTGCGCTCGACATGGCCAAGACCAAGGAGGGCAACGATGGCCAAGTCCTGCTGTAGCGCAACGCCCGCCTGGCAGGTGAGATCCTCGGCCGACATGAAATAGCGCGGCTTGCCGGCACCATTCCAATTTGCGCAGCGGGCGGCATTGATCACCGACTTGTATACCCCTTTGCAGGCCTTCGTCGAGACGCCGGTGTAACCCAGATGTTTCGCTTCCGAAAAGGCATCGAGGTCGCAGTCGGATTCATCGATGAGGAGCGGCTTACGGCGTGCCAGCGAAGCAACCGAGTGAGATAACGCCTTGGCCCGGCCAATCGGCTGCTCAATGTAGAGCACGCTCGCTGCCAGGCGTTTGAGCCTTGGCGCCTCGAGCATCTGACGCCATAATTGGGTCACGCTTTGCACATCATCGAATTGCTCATTGCCATCGAGTGACACGTAGTAGGGCGATGGGATAGTGTCCAGAACGGCGGCGATGCTGGTAAGCCGCGCCAGGTCTTCATCCAGTTTGCCGCCCACTTTCAGCTTGAAATAAGCGTGCCCATAGGTTTGCACCACCTGTTCGAGCGTTTCGGGTAGACCATCGTGATGGCCGTTCTTCACATCGGCGGCGCGGATCGGGTCGACCAGTCCAACCGTGTGCCGGACATCGAGGGTCGAGGGCATCGACAACCGCTGAAGAAATGCATCGATATCGAAGCCCACCAGATCAGGTGTCAGCGCGTTCAAGGTGATACCGGGCACGTTCTGACGCATGCCGTCGAAGAAATGTATGTCGAGCAACCGCAGGAGCGCATCGAGCAAGGCCCGATCAATGAGGGCCGGACCGAAACTCGCTACCAGCGCGTTCAAGCCTGCCTTGCTGCAGGAATCGAGGTGCGGCGTGTAGCGGGCAGCGAAATGATCGAACGCCGAGCGAGGCTGCGTATCGCTCGTATAAGCGCGGGCGGCAATCGCGATCGAATCGCGCAGTTGCTGAAAATTGTCTTCATTGGACAGCGTGAGGTTCTTGTCAAACCACTTCGGGGCGAGGAGATCCGCTGCCATGCCAAAGCCTTCGCGCCCATCGGCAAGGCGAATCCTGACGCGGACGAACGCCTGTGGTGCGGCCGTGAGCGTGACGACGCCGAAGCGAAAGGGCAGCCGGAAGTTGACGTCGCGCTCAAATAGTTCAACCGATCGGACGGAGAATTGCGGCGCGGCGGGAAAAGCACGAATCATCGGGTACTCACAAGGGCAGGCGGGAGCTGTGTGAAGCAGGCCATCCCGCAATCGTGCGCACATATCAGCCACATGCTGCCAGAAAGAGGCCCGCCTCTGGAAGTCCTTTCGTAGATGTTGACGATCTGGTGTGCTGCGGAGCCGTCGCGCGGCACGTCAGACCATGCCGAACACCGTTATCCGATCAAATCGGCCCCTTTTTCAGTGTCCGTGCTGATATCTCGACGTAAGCCAGTGGCTTGCCCACGGCTGCCAACGTCGTGTCGCATGCGACCGAAGCCGCAGGCAAGCCCTACTGCACGATGACCAAAGGCGTCATCGTCGCATTCGGGTTGGCGTGTGCGTGCAGGGAAACCAAGGCCGCGATGGCACCGATCAAGATAAGAACGGTGACTCTTTTGGCGTTGAGAACAATCATGGGTCACTCCATGAGCAGGAGGGGAAGGCGGGCGTTTGACATCGCCTGGTTGGATGCCGCTTTGCGTCCTCGGGTCCGGCGTGACTACAATGCGGTCTCGATCAGCAAGGGCGATGGGATCGTAGCTGTCATCATCCATTGACGATCAGGATTGGTGACCGGGAATACGGTACTTTGCCGCACAAACTAACATCGGGGCAGGATGGCGCGACACTTCATCAGCCGGTTGGGGAGAACAGCGTGTCTTGGCTCGACATCTACCTGCTAACGCTCTTTATCGCACTCGTGCTGCTGCTGGTGGCGCGTGGGAGAAGCTAGCGCGCTCCTTGGGGCTTAACCGAATTCCGGCCCGGCCGATGCTATCAACCGTGCTCGATCGTCAAACGTGTCGGCGCGTCCGAGTGCCATGCGAGCGAACGGCCTGCCGACCGCAAAGCCGTTGGCGCAAAGCCAATCACGAATGGGCGCATGCCGCACCGGCAAATCAATACAGACCGGATAGCCGACGCGCGACAAAGCATGCGTCAACAAAGCAAACGCGATCTCCGCGCGATCTGCACAAAGTGGACCGACCTGGGTGGTAAGACGGCCGTCCCGCGCGAGCACGAACCCGACCACTTGCCCAGCCTCGATCGCATACAGTGCGGCCGCCGGCACGCGGTGGCGAAACGGCGCGAGAATGGCACTGCGATCGGAACCGAAGATCCGAGCGTCATACTCAACAACGCGCGGCCATATGGCGTCGTCGATTGGTCGGATGACGGGCGCTCCCCGGGATGCTTGTGATGTCGCTATATTCCCGGTGGCAGCAAAGTCCGCGGCGGGTGTCTGGGCAACCAATCGCTCCAGCCACCAACAATCCTGAAAACCAAGCCGCAAATAGACCTCGCGACCGGCCGGCGTGGCATCGAGGTAAGGCACCACGCCCATCCTGTTCAATTCATCGGTGGCCCACTCTGTTAATTGGGAGGCCAGACCACGCCGGCGCATGTCCTCTGCAACCAGGACGACGCTGATCCAGGCAAAGCGAGACCCGAGCGGAATGATCATGGTCGTCGCACAAAGCCGCCCGTTTTGATCGGAGTAGCCCATACCGAACCCGAGTTCGAAAAACAAGCGCCAATCGGCTTCGTTCTGATTCCAGTTGGCAACACTGGAAAGGGCCATGCCGCCTTCGATATGTTGCCGAAGGAGCGGATGCCGGGTCAACGGCCCATCAGTAGTTGCCATCGCGCGCCTCGAAGTGGGTCTCTTTGCCAAGGCTTGCACCACCCCGCGCGACCCATTCGGCAGTCCAATCGAGCAATGTTTCTATCGGTATGGCGAGCGGGCCGAAGAGTCGGCGCGCTTCGCTGCAGTCGATGACCCAAGCGTCGCCCGCTTCGCGGCTAGCAAACCGTGGCGAACGACCCAGCCGCCGGCCCAGTCCGATCGCGAGATCGCGGACCCGTTGGATGCCGCCTGATATGTTCAGCCCCGACATCGGCGCTGTGCAAGCACGTAGCGAGCGCAGAATTTGCGTATTCGCGTCGCCTTGCCAGATGACATTGACCGCGGCCATGCCAAGATCGATCGGCGTGCCATCGATCACTTTTCGCGCAATATCATGCAGCACACCGTAACGCATATCGATGGCATAGGAGAGCCGAATGAACCGACCGCGGGTGCCATGCACCCGTGAGAAATGCTCGAAGACGCGCTCCCTTGCCACGCATGAATTGGCGTATTCGCCAGACGGGGTGAGCGGGGCCGCCTCATTGGCCCCCGGACCCTTGATTGGTGCAAAGGCATACACGCAAGCCGTCGAGAAGACGATGATCCGCGAGGCCGCAAAAGCCTCGGCAACATAGGCCGGTACCAGGGCGTTCATTGCCCAGGTGAGTGGGACGTTTCCGGTCGAGCCGAACTTGCGCCCAGCCATGAAGATGACGTTGGCAATCTTGGGCAAGCGCGCGACCCCGGCTCGATCAAGCAGATCGGTTTCGATGCATTCAACGCCCACCGACTCAAGTCGGGCGCGCGCACCCGGTTCGCTAAAGCGCGCCACGCCGATCACCCGCTTATCCGGAGCCGCGCGTTTGGCGAGCCGCGCCAAGGTTGGCCCCATTTTGCCGCCGACACCAAGAATAATGAGATCACCCGGGGTGGCCGCGAGATCGTCGATGAGCGCGGGCGATGGCGCTGTCATCTGGTCTTCCAGATGAACTGCGTCGTCGAATCGCGTGGGGAGCGCGCTCACTGGAAGCTCACAATCTGGTCGCTCACGGTCAGGTGAGTGGCATCACCCGGGTCAAGGTTTGCGGTGCTCGCCGATCTTGACGATCTTCATCGTGTTCGTGCCACCCGATTTGCCAATCGGCTCGCCAAAGGTGACGACGATGATATCGCCATCCTTCACCACGCCATTGTCGACCAGCACCTGCTCGGCCTCGGCCAGCAGTTCTTCCCGGTCATGCCCGACGTGGCGCATCGGCAGCGGATAGGTGTCGCGAAACAACGAACACCGATAGCGCGTCGATGTCTGCGAAGTGAGCGCATAGACGGGAACGCCGCAATTGAGCCGCGAAATCCACAACGCGGTGGAGCCCGACTCGGTGAGCGAGGCGATCGCTTTCACCTTTAGATGGTAGGCGGTAAAGAGCGCCGCCATGGCGATCGATTGGTCGACTCGGGTGAACACGCGATCGAGAAATTCGCGATCGAGGGAAACCGGTGCCGACTGTTCAGCAACGGTGCAGATGCGGCTCATCGATTCGATGGTTTCAACCGGATAAGCGCCGCTCGCCGTTTCCGCCGACAGCATCACCGCATCGGTGCCATCCAACACGGCGTTGGCAACGTCGGAGACTTCGGCGCGGGTTGGAATCGGACTGGCGATCATCGATTCCATCATCTGCGTCGCGGTGATGGTGAGCTTGTTGCGCTCCCGCGCGAGGCGGATCATGCGTTTTTGCAGCGACGGGACGGATGCGTCGCCCACTTCCACCGCAAGATCACCACGGGCGACCATGATTCCATCGCACGCGGATAAAATATCTTCGAGCGCGGCCGGCACCACCGCTTCGGCCCGCTCAATTTTGGCGATCAGGAGCGCCTTGCCGCCGGCCGCCCGCATCAATTCGCCGGCGAGATACATGTCGCGGCCGCTCTTTGGAAACGACACGGCCAGAAAGTCGGCGCTGATCTTGGTGGCGAGCCGAATGTCTTCCATGTCTTTGGGCGTCAAGGCGGGCGCGGTGAGACCGCCACCCAGCCGATTGATCCCTTTATTGTTCGAGAGGATGCCGCCGTGACGGACCGAGCAGTGAATGGTATTGCCGACGACGCGAATGACATCGAAGACGATGCGCCCATCGTCCAGCAGCAACACGTCAGCCGGCCGCACATCCCGCGGCAGCTCCTTGTAGTCGATGCCGACTTTCGTGGCATCACCCAAGTCGCAATCGCTGTCCAGCACGAAGTCCGCGCCGCGTTCAAGCTGAATCTTGCCGTCCTGGAATTTGCCGACGCGAATTTTCGGGCCCTGCAGGTCAGCCATGATGCCGACGGTGCGCCCGACTTTGCGACAGATATCGCGCACCATCTGGGCACGGCGCACATGATCGTCAGCGGTCCCATGTGAAAAATTGAGCCGGACGACATCGACGCCGGCCACGATCATTCGCTCCAGCACGGCGGGGTCGCTCGACGCGGGACCAAGCGTCGCGACGATCTTGGTGCTGCGGATCATTGGCACGGAAGAAAGAGACATGAAAGGCAGTCTAGCATGCGAGCGATGGTGCAAACGCAGCCTGGACTAACACCACGACGCAGGCGAATCAACCCTTCGCGCGCTGTTCGAGGATTTCGATCGCGGGCAGCGTCTTGCCTTCGAGAAATTCGAGGAACGCGCCCCCACCGGTGGAGATGTAGGAGATCTGGTCGGTGATGCCGAACTTGGCAATCGCAGCGATCGTGTCGCCGCCGCCCGCCAGCGAAAAGGCTTTCGACTGCGCAATCGCATTGGCGATGGTGCGCGTGCCGTCGGCAAATTGATCAAACTCGAAAACGCCGACCGGACCATTCCAGACAATCGTGCCGGCGTTCTTCAGCAGGTGCGAAATCGCCATGGCAGACTGCTTACCGGTGTCGAGAATCAAGTCGTCGGCCGCAACGAACTCGGTTGATTTCGCCTCCGCGCGTGCCGTCGCCGAAAATTCCTTCGCTGTCACGACATCGATCGGAATCGGCACCGCACCACCCTTTGCTTCGATCATGGCAATAATCTTCTTCGCTTCACCAACCAGATCGGGCTCGGCAAGCGATTTGCCGATCTTCCCACCGCTCGCGAGGATGAAGGTATTGGCAATGCCGCCACCGACGATCAATTGGTCAACCTTCTCCGCCATAGAGGCAAGGATGGTGAGCTTGGTTGAAACCTTCGATCCGCCGACGATCGCGACTAACGGCCGTGCGGGATTGCGTAACGCGCGCGACAGCGCTTCGATTTCCCCGCTCATGAGAGGTCCGGCGCACGCCATCTTGGCGAATTTCGCGATGCCATGGGTCGTCGCTTCGGCACGATGCGCGGTGCCGAATGCATCGTTGGCGTAGATGTCGCACAACGCCGCCATTTTTCGCGCGAGAGCGTCGTCGTTCTTCTTTTCGCCTTTATTGACGCGGCAGTTTTCCAGCAAGACGATCTCACCCGGCCGCACGTCAACACCGTCGATCCATCCTTGCTTGAGCGGCACCGGCCGCGACAACAGCTCACTCAAACGCTTGGCGATCGGCGCGAGCGAATCTTCCGGATTCAGCGTTCCCTCGGTCGGCCTGCCAAGGTGGGAGGTCACCATCACGGCCGCACCGGCTTTCAAGGCATGCTGAATCGCAGGTACCGAGGCGCGGATGCGTGAGTCGTCGGTAATGGCACCAGCGTCGTCCTGTGGGACGTTCAAGTCCGCACGGATGAAGACGCGCTTTCCGGCGAGGGGTAGGTCGGTGAGTTTGAGGATGGACATGCAATGAATGGGGGAAAAACGCTTGCGTGTTATTTCGCGTTCATTAGCGCCACCGTGGTATCCAGCATCCGGTTGCTAAATCCCCATTCGTTGTCATACCAAGAAGATACTTTTACCAGGGTGCCTTCGGACACCTTCGTCAAAGTCGAATCGAATATGGAAGAGGCTGGGTTGTGGTTGAAGTCCACCGATACGAGTGGATCCTTGTTGAATTCGAGAATACCTTTGAGATCGCCGTCGGCGGCCTGCTTGACCGCGCTATTGACTTCATCCACCGTCGTCGCCCGCTTGGCAACGAAGACCAGATCAACGACTGAGACATTGATGGTCGGAACACGGATCGCGTACCCATCCAGCTTGCCGTTCAATTCCGGCATCACCAGGCCCACCGCGGAGGCCGCACCGGTCTTGGTCGGAATCATCGACTGGGTGGCCGAACGCGCCCGGCGCAGATCCTCATGATAGACATCAGTGAGCACCTGATCGTTGGTGTATGCATGGATCGTCGTCATGAGCCCTGAGACCACGCCGATGCGATCGTTCAACGCCTTCACCATCGGTGCGAGGCAATTGGTGGTGCATGAAGCGTTGGAAATGACGGTATCGGTCGCTTTCAACACCTTGTGATTCACGCCGTACACGATCGTGGCATCGACGTCTTTACCACCGGGGGCAGAGATGATCACCTTCTTCGCCCCGCCCTTGATATGGGCACCGGCTTTTTCCTTGGTGGTGAAAAGCCCGGTGCATTCGAGCACGACATCAACGCCCAAATCCTTCCACGGCAGATCGGCCGGATTGCGCATCGCGAGCACCCGGATCTTGTCGCCATTGACCACCATGTTGTTGCCTTCGACGGCGACAGTGCCTGGGAACTTCCCATGGGCGGTATCGTATTTGAGCAGATGGGCGTTGGTCTCGGCGTTGCCCAAATCATTGATGGCAACGATCTGGATGTCGTGCTTTTTCTTGCCTTCGTAGTGAGCGCGCAAGACGTTCCGACCGATGCGGCCGAACCCGTTGATGGCAACTTTGATGGTCATGATGATGCTCCGAGCAGTTGGCGGGCCGTCGCGACGACGTTCTCCGTTGTGAAACCGAAATAATTGAACAGATCCTTGGCCGGTGCCGATTCGCCGAATCGATCGATGCCGATGACTGCGCCGTCCAGGCCGACATACTTGTACCAGCCATCGCTGACGCCGGCTTCGATGGCGATGCGTGGCACGCCGGACGGCAGCACTTGCGCGCGATAGACCGCATCTTGCCGGTCAAATAGATTCGTGCAAGGCATTGAAACCACACGGGTGGCAACACCCGCCGCATCGAGTTTCGCCTTGGTTTGGACGGCCAGATCGACTTCCGATCCGGTTGCAATCAGCACGAGGTGCGGTGTCCCCTTTGCATCGGCGAGGACGTAACCACCCTTGCCGATCGATGCGATGGTGGCCTCGCTACGCGCATGAAAAGCAAGATTTTGCCGCGACAGCAAGAGACTCGAGGGGCCGTCCACGCGTCGCACTGCGTGCGTCCAGGCGACCATCGTTTCCGCGGTATCACACGGCCGCCAGACATCCATGTTCGGCAGCATGCGCAAACTCGCCGCATGCTCGACCGGTTGATGGGTCGGACCATCCTCACCGAGTCCGATTGAATCATGGGTAAAGACGTAGACGACGCGCGTTTTCATCAGCGCGGCGACTCGTAGCGCGTTCCGCGCGTAATCCGAGAAAACGAGGAACGTGCCGCCATACGGGATGAAGCCGCCATGCAGGGCAAGACCATTCATCACCGCGCACATGCCGAATTCGCGCACACCGTAGAAGAGATAGTTGCCACCCGCGATTCGCGAGACGCCCTTCGATCCGCTCCACAGGGTGAGATTGGAACTGGCCAGGTCGGCCGATCCGCCGATAAGCTCCGGCAGCTGCGGCGCGAGCGCCTCGATGGCATTCTGCGAGGCTTTACGAGTGGCGATCGTTTCGCCCTTCGCTTGCACGGCAGCGAGCGCGGCGCGCGCATTCTGCTCGAATGCGTCCGGCAGCTCGCCCTTCATGCGTCGTTTGAATTCTGCGGCGAGGTCCGGATAGGCCTTCGCGTAGTTCGCGAAGCGTTCATTCCAGTCGCGCTCGATCGTGGCCCCGCGTGCTTTGGCGCTCCACGCGTCATAGACCGCCTGCGGCACCACGAACGGTGCATGCAGCCAGCCAATCGCCTCACGCGTTGCTGCAATTTCTTTGTCGCCCAACGGCGCACCATGGGCCGCACCGGTATTGGCTTTGGTCGGCGCGCCTTTGCCGATGGTGGTCTTGCAGCAGATAAGGCTCGGACGATCCTTGATCGCTTGCGCCACACGAATCGCCGCATCAACAGCTTCGGCATCGTGGCCATCGACATTTGGTATCACGTGCCAGTTATAGGCCTCGAAGCGCTGCGGCGTTGCATCGGTGAACCATTGTTCGATGCGCCCTTTTTCCGAATCGATCGAAATCTTGTTGTCGTCGTAGAGCACGATGAGCTTGCCAAGGCCAAGCGTTCCAGCGAGCGAACACACTTCATGCGACACGCCTTCCATGAGGCAGCCATCGCCGGCGAACGCATAGGTGAAGTGATCGACGATTTCATGGCCGGGTCGATTGAATGAATCGGCCAGCACTTTCTCGGCAATCGCGAATCCCACCGCGTTCGCCAAGCCCTGACCGAGCGGCCCGGTGGTGGTCTCAACGCCCGGCACGCAGCCAAGTTCCGGGTGGCCCGGAGTCTTCGAGTGCAGTTGCCGGAAGCGTTTCAACTCATCGATCGGCAATGCATAGCCGGTGAGATGCAACAGCGCGTAGAGCAACATCGATCCGTGGCCGTTCGACAACACGAAACGATCGCGGTCCGGCCATGTTGGATTGTCGGGATTATGTCTGAGATGCCGGCCCCAGAGCGCAACCGCGATATCGGCCATGCCCATCGGCATGCCCGGATGGCCCGAATTGGCAGCCTGCACCGCATCCATGGCAAGGGCGCGAATGGCGTTCGCCATATCGCGGTTAAGCGTCGTTGAAGATGATGTGGCAATCACGCAAACGCCCTCGCTGTAATGGAGTTTCAGTTAATCCCTATAATTATCGCCGATTAGCTTGACTCATGGCCATTCGCGTGCGATTCCGCGATGGTGATGATTACCGTAAAGAGACTCTAAATGGCGAAAGTCGCGTTCCTTGGTTTAGGCGTGATGGGATTCCCGATGGCCGGACATTTGGCAAAGGCCGGGCATCAGCTGACTGTCTTCAATCGCACCGAGGCCAAGGCAGCTGGTTGGGTCGCTAAACACGGCGGC
Organism: Betaproteobacteria bacterium; assembly: GCA_009693235.1. Classification (GTDB taxonomy): domain Bacteria; phylum Pseudomonadota; class Gammaproteobacteria; order Burkholderiales; family SG8-39; genus SHXR01. Next base: position 25,591 of record SHXR01000043.1, read on the forward strand.
CGTCTCGCCAAGACGCCCAAGGAGGCCGTCGCCGGCGCTGAGATCGTCTGCGCATGCGTGGGTGATGATCCCGATGTCCGTGAGGTAACGCTCGGCAAAGAGGGCGCATTCCAGGCGATGATGAAGGGTGCGGTCTATGTTGATCACACCACCGCATCCGCCGACATCGCGCGCGAGCTGGAAAAAGCCGCCGAAGCGCGCGGTCTTGGTTTTGTCGATGCGCCGGTATCGGGCGGCCAGGCCGGCGCTGAAAACGGCGTGCTCACCGTCATGTGTGGCGGCAAGGGTGACGCCTATGAGCGCGCCAAGCCGGTGATCTCAACCTACGCACGCATGATCCAACTGCTGGGACCGGCCGGTTCCGGTCAACTGGCCAAGATGGTCAATCAGATTTGCATCGCAGGGTTGGTGCAAGGATTGAGCGAAGCCATCAACTTCGGCATGCGGGCCGGCCTCGACATGAAGGCGACGCTCGATGTGATCGCGAAAGGCGCGGCCGGCTCATGGCAAATGGAAAACCGCGGCAAGACGATGGTCGACGACAAATTCGATTTTGGCTTTGCGGTCGACTGGATGCGAAAGGACCTGCGCATCGCCCTCGACGAAGCCGGCCGCAACGGCGCCGAATTGCCGGAGATCAAGATGGTGAAAGGCTTCTACGACGAAGTGTCGGCGATGGGTGGCGGACGCTGGGATACCTCCAGCCTGATCAAGCGCTTCAGAAAATAAGCGCGCCGCGCACGTTTCCCTTTTCCCTTTTCGCGTTTCCCGGCCTCAAAGCATGATCGAAATGCCCTTCTCCGCCCCGGTTGCCTTCACTGGCGGCGTGCGAACTCCCAGCGAATGCACCGATAGCACGCTTTGGTTTGTGTTTCGGGAAACCGAGTTGCTGGTTGCGACAACACGCGATGCACCATCGGTGTTGCGCGCGGTTCATCCCTCCCACGTTGCGCTCGATCCGGTGCGCACGCACTACCTCGGCACACTGGGCGAGCACCATTGCTTTTCCTGCGAATTGTCGAAGGAGAGCGAACCGCCCGCCGGCTGGGAATTTCGTGGTCTGCGCGCACTGTATGGCGCCCTCGATGAATCGCACTTCGCGCTCGCCGGTCGGGCGCTGCAAGTCGTCGACTGGGACCGGACCCATATGTTCTGCGGCCGCTGCGGTACGCCAACTCAATCCCGCAGCGAAGAACGATCGCGCGAATGCCCGGCTTGCCGGCTCGTCGTTTATCCGCGTCTCGCACCGGCGTTGATGGCGTTGATCCGCAAGCCCGATACGCGGGAAATTCTGCTTGGCCGCTCACCGCGCTTTGCACCCGGCGTGTATTCGGCCTTGGCCGGGTTCGCCGAACCGGGTGAGACCCTGGAGCAGTGCCTGCATCGTGAAGTGTTGGAAGAGATCGGCGTACGCGTCAAGAATCTGCGGTACTTCGCGAGTCAACCTTGGCCGTTTCCGCATTCATTGATGATTGCGTTTATCGCCGACTATGAAAGCGGCGAAATTTTTCCCGACCCGACCGAAATAGAAGCTGCGCAATGGTTTCACATTGATGCCCTGCCAAGACTACCGATGCCGATCAGCATCGCACGACGCCTGATCGATGCAGCAGTCAAAGAACTCGCGGAGGATGAGCCGCGTGGCAAACGATAGTCCGACCTGCGCGGCGCACAATCCCAATCCCCGTCCGCCTAAGGTTGCCACACCGGCGGGTGCATGCGATGTCCATGCCCATGTGTGCGGCACGCCCGCTCGCTATCCGCTCATCCCGAATCGCCTCTACACGCCGCCGATTGCAGCGCCTGCCGATTATCGGCACATGCTGGATGCCCTGGGCCTCGAACGTGGCGTGCTCGTGCAACCAAGCATCTACGGCACTGACAATCGGGCCATGCTGGATGCGCTGGGTACCGATCCAAAACGCCTACGCGGCGTCGCGGTCGTACCGTTTGATATCAGCGCGAGCGAAATCGAGACACTCCATGCCGCAGGCGTGCGGGGCGTGCGTGCCAATATCGTCGATCTGCAAGACGGCCAAGGTGTCCTACCGCTCGATGCATTGCGGGCGCTGGCCGAGCGCATTCGGCCGTTTGGCTGGCATGTCGAGTTTCTGATGCATGTCGATGAATTTCCCGATCTCGATCGCCAACTGGCGCGCTTTCCGGTCGACGTGGTGTTTGGCCATCTTGGCTACGTCAGTGCGAACAAAGGCATTGGCACGGCCGGGTTTGCAGCGATGTTGCGTCTGCTTCAGGATGGCAAGGCATGGGTGAAACTCACCGCGCCCTATCGATTAACCCTGGCGGCCATGCCCTATCGCGATACCGACTCGTCGGCCCAGGCACTCGTCGACGCCGCACCCGATCGCCTGCTCTGGGGCAGCGACTGGCCGCATGTGTTCATCAAGACGGCCATGCCCAATGACGGCGAACTGTTCGATGTGTTCGCGCATTGGGTGCAAGATGCCGCAATACGCAGGCGCATCCTCGTCGACCACCCGGCCAAGCTGTACGATTTTTGATCGAGACTGGGCGGTCAGCGCTCTGTCAGGCGCGGAAACGCGATCGCCTCGCGCACCGCGGCCACAAATGATAGATGCACCCAGCTGGTGCGATTCATCGTCTGCCCAAGTCGCACGATCACAAGGCGCTCGGCCGGCAAGATGGTGACCCACTGCCCGCCAAAGCCGGTCGCATGCAGCATGGCAGGCGGCACATCCTTGAAAGATTCCACTTCTTCGGCGGTCGAGTTAAGCCCAAAGTGCGCCCCATAGCGCCCGCTCGATCCCTCCGTAGGTTGCATCGCGTGACGGACCCAACCGGCCGGCAGAATGCGCGTCCCGTCCCAGATACCGTCCATGGCATACAGCCAACCGAATTTGGCGTAATCGAGCGCAGTCGCGTAGATAAACGAGGAGCCGACGAGATTACCGCTGCCATCTTTTTCCATGATCGCGCTCGCCATGCCGATGCGATCGAACAAAGCACGGCGCGGAAACTCTGCATGGTCCGCGTCACCCAGGACCGCGCGCATCGCATTGGTGATGATGTTGCTCGTGCCACTAGCATAGTGCCATGTTGACCCGGGCGCCGAAGTGGCGGGCTTGGCCGCCGCATACTGCCCCGCATCAGCGGCGAGCCATAGCATCGCGTTGACGCCGGAGAACGGTTTGGCATACGTTTCATCGAACGCGAGGCCGCTCTTCATTCGCAACAATTGATCCCAACTGATGGCGCGTCGGTCGTCACTCTGCCACTCAGGCAGCGAAACCCGCCCCTCCAGCTTGACCCGTCCATCGGCGACCAGCGCCCCAACCAATGCATGGGTCACACTCTTCGCAATGGACCAGCCGGGGAAGCGCGATGACGCATCGAACCCTTCGGCATAGCGTTCCGCGAGCAGGCGACCGTTATGCACTACCACGATGGCACGTGTTCGCCGTTGCGACGCCGGCTCTGCGTTCGCTTCGGTAAAGGCCTGATCGATCAGCGCATTGAGTCGCACATTCGTAGCAGGCACCGCTATCCAAGGCAATGGCGCCGCAGCCGATCCAGTCGATATGGCCTGCAGCGGCATTCGCTGGTCGAGGGTTGCCCGGGTGGGCGCATCGATTGGCGCAAGCGCGCAGCCGGCATCGCCACGATGCTCTGCAACACGCGCGCCAAGGCCTGCGAAACTCGCACGCGTAACGCCCGCCTCACGATCGACCTTCCACCACGCGATCAGCATCAGCGCGCGCGGGAAAAAATAGCGAAGATCGGTATCGACAACATGCTTTGGATCCCGACCCGCAACGAACACTTCCGAACAAAGTTGTTTGGCAAAGAATCCTGCACCAACCGCGGTCATTCTAGAAACAATCGGGAAGCCCGCCCCGATGGACACCGCCAGCGCAAGCACGATCGCGCCAACGAAAATCTTCAACCCGCGCCGCTGTGGGCGGATGACGGCTTCGTCAGTGCTCAAGCAGAGTGCTCAAAAACGGGAACTCGACCGGCGGCCGCGCTCCACTCACGATCTGCGCAAGCGACGCGCCGGACCCGCACGCAAGCGTCCAACCAAGCGTGCCGTGCCCGGTGTTCAGAAAGAGATTGCGCATCTTGGTACGGCCAATGCAAGGTAGGTTCGACGGTGTTGCGGGGCGAAGGCCAGTCCAGAATTGGGCCCGTTCCGGACGGCCTGCGCGTGGAAACAATGCAAACGTTCGACGCACGATCGCTTCGCAGCGCGCCGGGTCGATCTCCGTATTGTAGCCTTCGAGGGAAGCGGTGCCGGCAACCCGCAGTTGATTCCCTAAATGCGAATAGACCAGCTTGTACGCCTCATCATTGAGGCTCATCTCGGGTGCGACATCGCCTTCCGCCAGATCAATCGTAATCGAATAGCCCTTCGCCGGATAGACCGGCACGCCGATGCCAATCGCGCGGAGCACTGGTGAGCTGTAGCTGCCGAGGGCGACGACATAGGCATCGCCCCGCACACGATCATCGGTGCCATCGTCATTGCGAACGGCCACGCTCGCCACCTCGCCGCCTCGGGCATCGATGAATTCCACCGACGTGTTGAAGCGGAACTGCACGCCGAGTCGCGCGGCCAGCGCAGCAAGCGCGGACGTAAATTTATGGGCATCTCCTGATTCATCGCTTGGCGTATAGAGGCCGCCCGCAATGCGCGCCCGCGATGGCCCGAACGCCGGTTCCAGGGCAACGCATTCATCGGCCGACTTGACTTGCACCGCGATGCCCGCGCGCTTAAGGGTCTCTGCCGCATGGATGGCCCGATCCAATGCACGCGTATCAGTATAGAAATGGAGAATGCCTGTGCTCTGGCCCTCGTATTCGATGCCGGTCTCGGCGCGCAATGCTTGCAGCATGCGAAGGCTGTACAGCGCAAGCGCCAAGGTCGCCTTGGTATTGCGCTCCGCGCGCGACGGCAGACACTCAACAAGAAATCGCAGCATCCAGAGCCATTGATGCCAGTCCGGCTGCGGATGAAACGCCATCGGCGCATCGCGTTGCCACAGCCACTGCGGAATTCTGCGTAACGTGCCGGGATTCGCCCATGGCTCGGCGTGACTCACCGCGACCTGCCCACCATTGGCGAAACTTGTCTCCAATGCCGGGGCCGGTTGCCGGTCGATGACGACCACGTCGTGCCCTGCCCGAGCGAGATACCATGCGCTGGTCACGCCGACGACGCCGGCGCCAAGGACGACGATTTTCATGAATGACGACTCCACATGACGCCGGGAGACGATACCTTTCATCAGGTTGATACACCGATAGATCAGCCTAGAGGTTTCATGGAAATCGGTCAAACCAAAACCCGATGGCGATGACAAATGAGCAACGTGTACTCGCGGATGATACCGATGGCATCCTTTGGATGCGCGCCACCATCAGCGTGCGTATTCAGCATGAATTGGCCGACGCCGGTCATTCACGTGGTGCTGATTTGTTAGCATCGCGCGAGCGCTTGTTCACCGGAGCTGCTATGCGTCGTCGCAAGTCAAGCCTCTCAATTACCCTTGTGTTGATCGGCACGTCGGCGCTCAGCGGTTGTGGCGATGACTCCACACCGAACACACGCGTGATGCGCCGCGACGTGTATGCCTCGCTTGAAGATTGTCGCGCCGACTGGGAACGCGCCGACCATTGCGAAGCAAACTCGCTCAGTCAAAGCGGGACCCGCAGCGGCAGCACCGGATCGTTTCTTGGCCCCCGCTATTACTGGTCGGATCCATACGGCCGTTAAGACACCGACATGCTACGGCCCAGTTCCCGCGCGACCGGCGTGAGCAACTTGGGTGGACCGTCAACGCATGGCCAGCCCGGGGGCGGTTCCGGCGTTTCGCGCGGGGGATTTGGCTCGTCGGCGTCCACACATAACAACTCGAGCGCGTCTTAGCGCCATGCAACGTGAACAAGCGACGCCACGCACGAATTGGCGAGAGCGCTGTGAGGAGGTCGGCTTCGCCTACCACACCATCGACGGCACCTATTGAGACGAATCGGCATGCTACGCATTCGGCGCCGACGAGATCGACCAGTTGGAGACAGCGACCGACCAACTCCATCACATGTGCCTTGAAGCATGCGAATACATCGTCGCCAAAAATCGTCTTACCGAATTCGCGATTCCGCCCCAATTTCACCAGCTGGTCACGACCTCCTGACGACGGCGCGACCCAACCCTATTCGGCCGCTTCGATCTTGCCTGGACCGGCGCAGACGAACCAAAACTCCTCGAATACAACGCGGACACGCCCACCTCGCTGTTGGAGGCAAGCGTGGCGCAATGGGACTGGATGAAAGAGGTAAAACCAGGTTGCGATCAGTTCAATTCATTACACGAAAAGCTGATCGCGGCATGGCAATCGATCGCTCCCACCCTGCAAGGTTCGATGCTCCATTTCGCCTGCGTCAAAGGGAGCGACGAAGATCTTGGCAATCTTGAATACCTGCGCGACACAGCCATCCAAGCGAGGATCGCCACGGTGCAGGTCTTTATCGAAGACATCGGCTGGGATGCGAGAACGCGCCGCTTTGTCGATCTCGAACAACGCCCGATCGAGACGCTCTGCAAACTCTATCCGTGGGAATGGCTCGCTTCTGAGGCGTTCGGCCGGCATTTAGTCAGTGAACCTTGTCGATTGCTGGAGCCGGCCTGGAAGATGCTGCTTTCCAACAAGGCCATCCTCGCCGTGTTGTGGGAGATGTTTCCAACCTCGCCCTACCTGTTGCCGGCCTACCGCGATCCGGCCCGCCTCACCGGCGACTATGTACGTAAGCCGATCCCGTCCCGCGAGGGCGCCAACGTCGCGCTGCGAAGAAATGCCGGGGCCATGATCACGCCAGACACGTACGGAAGAGAGGGCTATGTTTATCAGGCGTTCACACCGCTTAGCGAGACCGATGGCAACTTCGCGGTGATCGGTTCATGGATTATCGGCGACCAGGCGGCCGGGATCGGCATCCGCGAAGATCACAGTGCCGTCACGACCAATGCAAGCCGTTTTTTGCCGCACTATTTCATTTGAAGGAAGACTCATGGAGACCGGTGTATTGATTGAATCACTGCGGGGCGTGGATGATTTTCTGCTGCATTTCATCGCGGCCATCCTGCTTGTCGTTCTGTTCATCTTTATCTACATTCACATCACGCCCTACCGGGAAATCGCCTTGATTCGCGAGGGCAATCAAGCGGCAGCATACAGACTCGCCGGCGCGTTGCTCGGTTTCATCATTCCGCTTGCCACCGCGATCGCGCAAAGCGTGTCGTTTCTCGACATGCTGCTCTGGGGCGGGATCGCCCTCATCGTGCAACTTCTGGTCTTCGTCTGCGCACGCATCATCGTGCCGAAAATCGTCGAAGACATCCCGGCCGGCAAACTCGCACAAGGCATGTTCGTCGGCGCGTTCTCATTGGGGATCGGCATCCTGAATGCGGCGAGTATGACGTATTAGCGTGCACTAACCCAACTACGCTCCAAGCAAGGTCAACCGCTCCGCTTTCGGCCGCGCGGCCAATCCCTTGACCTCTCGATAAAACGCCGTGAAATCGCCATTGTTTTTCGCGAGCAGGCGGCGAAACGCCGGAACCAATTCGGTGTACGTGGCGACCGAAGCCAGATGGGCATTGTTGAGATCCTGCGCGAACCAGCGATCGTAGCCAGGGAAGCCACCCCATTCGTCCCGCTTCATCGTCTCGTAGTCGGCGCGTAGGGCGGCGAACAATCGACTTTTCTCCTCGCGTTTGGCCAAGATCGGAGCTTCGATAGCATAGGCCGCCGCGAAGCGCTTTTGATAGCGCGATATCAGCGCAACAAAACCGGCGCGACGCTGGCCGGTTGCCGCGAACTCTCGCCATTGTTGTTCGCTTCCAAAGCGATCAACCCAGCGTCGCACGCCCTCTTCTTCCACCGCCGCAGCAAATGACTCATTGAAGACGGAATCGTCCTTGGTGTAGGCCACCTGATGGACGATCTCATGAAAAATAATCCGGGCGAGTTCCACCTCGGAATGGCTGATAACCGTGTTGAGGACCGGATCGTTGAACCAACCAAGCGTCGAATAGGCCGTGACACCGTAGACGAATACATCGAGCCCCGCTTTGCGGAAGGCCTCACCGTAGGCGTTGGCATCGGCCTCTGCATAAAAACCGCGGTAGGCAACACAACCTGCGAACAGAAAACATGACTCCTTCGGCCGCAACGAAAATTCTTCGGCGGCGATGACGTTCCACAGCACATACGGGCGACCGATATCGGCGTAGCTGCGGTACGAGCCGTTATCGGGCAGCTGCAATTCGCTCACCGCGAACTGCCGGATTGCCAGCACGCGTTCCAGTTTTGCCTTGAGGAGCGGGGTGATGGCCGGCCGTTCGAATAAGGACTGGTCGATCGGTTGCGCGGCAGCCATGACGGCGAGATGCCCGCTCACTGCTTGGGCATAGAATTGCATCGTCCCGCAGCCTGCGACCGCGATCATCGCGATGGCGACAATGCCCGCGCCGATCAGACTGCTTTGCCATTTCATCGCATGAAGGCTCCGTGTCGCAGAAAATGATCGACCTGCCGCGCTACCGCGGGCGATATCAGCATCACGCTGTGCGCAACCGGCATGATCAGATGATCGGCGAGGCCCGGCAAGTGCGTTTCATCGACCAAGACGACGCCGTCGTTCGCCGCGGTGAAGCGAGCAAAGATGCGACCCAGCCCGAGGCGCCCGGTGCCGGCGATGCCGCCAACCTGCACGCCGGCCGGGACCGATACATTCGGCCCATCGATCCACACCCGGCCTGACGCGCCCGCGAACCAACGTCCCCACCCATGACGCTGAATCTGCATGCCGGCCGTCGAACCGGTCAGGGGAGCGCCAAGTAACACCATCCGTTGAATGCGCGGGTCCGGATGCGCTTGCAGATAGCGCAGGGCGACCACCGCACCATAGTTGTGCGCGACGATGGCAATGCGATGGCCGGGTTCGCTTTCAAGGCGTGCGTCGAGCAGCTTGACGTTCTCGGTGAGCGTGCGGTGAAACGAAGGGAAGCTCCAGGTATCGGCAGCGAATTCTAGGCGGCGCAGCGAGCAGGCAAGATAGCTCATGACGAGCCGATTCACCCGCAGTCCATGCAGCAGAATGATCTTTTCAGGCAGGCCGAGCGATCCGTTCATACGCGGGAGAACAGAAAGCGAAGACCGACCCATAACGGCGGCAGGGCGAGCCAGGCGAATCCGGTCGCGTAGGTGCCGGTTAAGCTGATCAGCGTTCCGAACACGATCGGAGCAAGCAGCGCTCCCCCAAATGAGAAGAACTGGATGCCGCTTGATGATGTGGCCACTTCGCCGGGCGGAGCACGCCGTGCAACTTCCGCGAAATGCACACCGTTCCAGCCAAGGCCGGTCAATCCGACCAAGGTCACGACCACGATGATCGCTGACAGCGGCCAAGTCCCGGCAATCAATGCCATTACGACGAGGAGGACGGACACGGTGATGCCAACGATGCCAAGTACGCGCGGCGCGGACAGCCATCGATCGGCCAGCACACCCCAACCGATGCGACCGAGCACGCTCGCCGCCTGTGCCGAGGAAAAGGCGAAGCCCGCGGCAACGAGGGTGAGGCCCACTTCCAAATTGAGATACGACACCGAATAGGTGATGGTGATGACTTGCACAAATGAAAAGGTAGCGGCACTGATAGCCAGTTCCCGCAGACGGGGATTACGCCAGACCGCAGCGACCGGCGCGCCAAGTCGGTCAATGCGTACTTTCAGTGGGCTGGTTCGTTCGGCATCGAAATGCACGCGAAGCGGCTGGAACGCAACGGCGAACATGGCGCATCCGGCCGCCAGCAGGATCAAGGTCCACTGCCAGTGCATCATGAGCAGCAAGGCCGGCAGCAGGATGCCTGCGACAGCAGCGCCGATCGGCACTCCGCATTGCTTGATCGAGAAGGCAAGCGACATGAGCCGCGGGGGGCGTGCATCGACAAGAGGTGCGAACTCGTCGGGTTCACCACGCCATACGGAATACCGATCAATAGCACCATCAACGGCAGCGCTGCAAGCTGGCCGGTCGCACCGACCGCAAGGCCGGCTGATAGCATCAGGATCGTGACTTGGCAAACGCGCAACGGCCCGAAGCGACGCAAGAATGCCGGCGCATTGAGGCCCGCGAACACCGCCACCAGATAAACAAGCGAGACGAACACCCTGATGCTTTGCGTTCGCACACCGAGATCCGGCGCGGCGACCGGCACTATGATCGACTGGGTAACCAGCGCTGCAGACGCAAGCATCTGGGTGAGCAGCGTGACCGACACCGCATAGACCAACACACGTTGTGACGGCGCCGCGTCCGCGGGCGCATCAGTCATGAGTCATGAGTCATGAGTCATGCGGCGGACCGGTGGCCGATGCTGTGACAAGCGATCCGGATTAGCAACGGAACGCCGCTGCGAAGGATCGATACTGATCACGAAAGCTACTGAACGCGTCGCAGCGCCTGGAAGCTCGCGGATTCATCGTCGTAGGCTTTCTTCGCCTCGACGGCCCGGCTACGGTCGTATTCGAGATCCTCTTCGGCACGCTTGAGGCCCACCGTCGCCGCAGCGAGTTCCTTTTCCGCGGCCTGCAAACGGTTGCGTACCGCGGTGAGTTTGCGGGCACCGTCTTGCGCCCGCCGATCGGCGTCGAGCGAGGCGGTACGCCGAAACTCCACGCGTTGTTGCGCCGGCAGGAGCGCTGCCTCACGATCTTTATTTGGCGTTTGCGCTATGACAACGGCACCCATACCCATGAGGCACACTGCAAGTATTGCGCATCGGTATTTCATTGGATCGGTCCGGGCCACAGTAAAAGAGGCGTCATTCTACCGGAGGTGCCCGAACCGTCAGCGGGACGGCCAACTAGGGTCGGCGCGCCGCCCACCAACCGGACGGTGCTATGAATTCTTCTCGGCTTCGATCAGCGCGTCAGCTTCGAGCGTTATCGACGCGCGGACATGATGCGGCAGTTGCGTCCAAGGCACATCGCGCAGCGCGCCTTCGAGCACGTACATAAAATTCAAGGTGGGTTGCAACCCCTTGCGATGCATTTCGAGGTAGGCGCCTACTGCGCCAAATTCCTCGAGCTTGCGCCGATTATCGATGCCCGCTCGCAAGAGCAGATCGGATGCCTCGGCAGTGAGATTGGCCAGCTGCCCGATCGCAACGGTATCTCCGGTGTTCTGCCCGGCTTTCGCCACACGATTCATCATGACGGTCCCCAATTCACCGACATATTGTGATGTCGGCCTCGCTGTTATTTGAAGTGGCGGGGCTTACCAACCCGCCGATTTATCGCGCATGAACGTTCAACGACGGGCGTGAGTATTACAACGAATCGATGGCAGCACCGCATGCACGACTGCGATTGACCGTTATTTACCGTCGAACTCAAACGTTTCGGTAGGGGCGACACCCTACAAATCTTCAAGTTTATGGTGGGTCGCGATCGCCGTTGCACGCCCATCTCACGGCTGATTAAATCTATAACGGACCATCTCAACGCTCGATATAAAACAATAGCTTGGGCGAATATAACACGCTGACATGCAGCCGCCGACGCAACGGCAGCATCCTTGGATGGGTCAGATCGTGAGCACCGATTCGCATTTTCATCCCACCCTTTGTAAGGGAAATTCCTACACGATATTTCGCATAACGCGAGCGCATCCGCCTCGCCGATTCAGCCGCATTGCCACGCTCTGCCAATCCGCCCGCCCATCGAAACCCTGCGGACCACGGCTACCAACCGAGCTTCACCCGCCCCATCGCCATGGCCGCGGCCGCCTGCGTCGGCTCGACCACCGGAATGCCGATCGCCGCTTGCAGTCGATCGCGGTATTGGGCCATCCCTGCGCACCCCATCACAACACTGTTTGCGCCGCGACGGTCGCGTAGTTCTTCGCCGCAGGCCACTGCTAATGCAAGCGGACCGAACAGCGATTTGAACGTGGTCATGACTGCCTCTCCCTTGGACAGAATTTCATCTGTGATATAGACGGCGAATCGTATGGAAAATCATCCACTGGATCGAGGAACTAATGACACAATGATTTGCAATTGTTACTCACTTATTTCCGCGTAAAATCAATATGTTATTTTCATAGCGTTGAAAGCGCCCCGAAATTGTCGTCCGGAAGGAGCGGCCGAATTGGATGTCTGAACTGCTTCCCACGCGGGTTCCGGTGCTAGCGCCAAAGCCGCCGCTTGGATCTCCGGGCTGACCGGCCGGCGTTCCGCCGACCGTCCCGATTGAGCCCACTTCTTATCAGCCGGGTTCACCTCGATACCACTGAGGTCGGGACCGACACGGTCACCGCCGGGCGTGCTTCTGGGCAAACGAGCACAATCGCAGCACTGCATCGATCCGTACGGACGAACAATGAATCGAATCTCGCGAGCGTTTCACGCGATTGGCGGTGTTTTACTCATCCTTTTCGCGTTATCGGTTAGTGCGCAGACTTACCCCGCCAAGCCGATCCGCATGATCCTGCCGTTTGCTGGCGGTGGTGACATGCTTGCCCGGCCGCTTGCCCAAATGCTTGGCGAGTCTCTCGGGCAGTCGGTCTATGTGGAGAACATCGTTGGTGGTCAGACGCTTGTCGGCACCGAAGCCGCGGCGCGCGCGCCAGGCGATGGCCACACGATTCTTATGATCACAAATAGCGCCACGATCAATCACACGCTCCGCACCGACATGCGCGTTGACCTATTCAAGGATTTCGTGCCGGTCACGCAGCTTTGCACGTTCTCCTTAGTGCTTGTTACCCATCCGTCCGTGCCTGCAGAATCGCTGCAGTCGTTGATCGGGCACGCTAAGGCCAACCCAGGCAGGCTTGCCTACGGATCGGCTGGACCGCTTTATCAGTTGCCGACCGAGTTGTTCAAGACGATGGCTGGGGTGGACATTCTTTACGTGCCATACAAAGCCAGCGCGACTTCACGCATTGACGTGTTGAGTGGGCAGATTCAAGTGTTGATGGACGGGCTCACTTCGATGCTCCCGCAGATCAGAGCGGGCAAAGTGCGCGCGATGGCGGTGGCGGGCATGAAGCGTTTCCATGCCGCCCGATATCCCGACCTTTGCCGAAGCGGGGCTGCAGGGTTACGAGGGAGACGGCTGGATTGGATTCTTGGCGCCGGCCGGTACGCCGGCCCCTGCAGTGAATCGGCTGCAGGGTGAAATGGCAAAAATTCTTGCGCGGCCCGCCGTGCTGGCGTTTTACCGTGAACAAGCGAACGAGCCAATCGCCAGTACGCCCGCCGAATACGCCGCATTCCTCAAGCAAGACGTGGCGAAATGGGCGAAGGTGATTCGTGACTCCGGGGCAAAGCCCGCGCAGTGATGAATGGTATTGGTGAAGGGTGA
>SHXR01000044.1 GCA_009693235.1 Betaproteobacteria bacterium
CGTGATCCCACCGGCCAGCCGCTGCTTCGAGAATTGCCTTATCCACGTCCAAACAAACCTTTCCAAGGCACACCATGAGTGTTCGACTAACGCTGAAACTTTGTCACATTAATGTCATAAAAGTGTTCCACTAACGCTGGAACCTGCCCTTTCACCCTTCACTTTTCACTGCGCGTAGCGGCCCGCTAGAGCGCGATAGACATCGTCGCGAAAGCTTGCCGCATCGGCATCCAGCGTGGCGATGATTTCCGAGAGATGCTCGTTGTCTTCCCGCCCGCTCCAAGTCTTGCGATAGGTGCCGGCTTTGTAACCGTTGTCCTGGCGGAAGAAATTAAGCACGTTCTTACCGACGTAGCGGCGATAGAGGCTGTCGATATCCAGCTCGACGCCATGCGCCAGCGAGAAAAACGGCTGCGGGTCGAATGAGCGCTCGGCGAGTGTATGCCGGGCCACCGCCTCAATCAGATCATGCAGGGGTTGTTTTTCGCTAAGCCGTGCGCTGTTTGCATAGGCATCGGCAAGGCCCCTCGCTAGCCGATGGTTGTCGATTTCGCGGCCCATGAGATCGGACATGCCGAAATGCCAGATGTCGATGACTTCGAGGCGGATCTGCTCAACATCCGGTTGGGCGGATAGATCCTTCCACCATTTCCAGCCGACATGGTCCAGCATTTCCGCGCATTCGGTCCAGATGGCACGATGCCACGGATAACCAGCGGTGCGCCATGCATGATTCACCTTGAGATTCATCTCTTCTTGCAGGCCAATCATGGCGGCGAACTTGGCGATGTGGGGCATTATTTCTTCAATCTACTTAAGGTAGGTGGTGAGCGTTGCGCCTTCGTCGTGAACGAAGATCGCGAGCGCCTGAGCTTCGTCGGTCAGACTCACATTACCGGAATGGGAATGTACGCCGCCGATCGGTTCAAAAAATGTGCCGCCAGGTTGAAAGACTTCCATCGCGCCGTAGTTGAGCTGTGAGCGAATCGCGCCCTTCAGCACCCAAACATTCACCGTGCCACCATGGACATGTGGTGGACTCCACGCACCCGGTGCAAAGGTCACGATAGCGATGGTGATGCGTTTGCCGGGTGCATGCGACAGCGGTTCGGATGAAACGATTCTTGCGACCGGACGTGGACTGCCGTCTGCATTGACATTGAGAAGCGGATCGTGGATGGCGCCCGGAACGGCGCTGCCGCAGAGAATAAATGGCGGGGCCGCATGGTAGTCGGTGGATTCGCCACCGTTCCATTGCGGAAGGATTGGCGCGCGCGCCGCCAACAGCATCGCTGCGACGAGCAACAGTAACGAACACCACTGCCGGGACACGGACCACATCGATTCAGGACGCGTTTGGATGGTATGCATCGAAGAGCTCCTGTCCGGCCGAGATGCCGTGCTAGTTCTGCAGCCCCATTTGCTGCAACGCGTGCGCGCGCCACATCGGCCATGCACGGTTGTAGTTTTGATTGGGGACGGATGCGGCGACTTCCTTGTCATCAAGCGTCATGAGCGAGACGCCTGTGCGCATGATGGTCATCGCCTGCATCTGCATTTTCGCACTCAATTCAAGATAGACGCTACGGCCGACCGCGCGCGGCAGCGATTCGCCGACGACGACCGCGCCGTGCCCCCGCATCAGAGCGGCCGGACAGGCTTTGAGGGTCTTGGCCAGTGCCTGACCAAGATAAGGCGTCTTAACCAGCAGATCGGTCCCTTCTTCGAAATCGCGGATTTCGTAATTGGGGACACCGTGGCCGATGAACGCAGCCATATGAAAGATCGCACGGAGCGGTTGATGAGTGATGCTGAATGGCACCACCGATGGGGAATGGTTGTGTACCACCGACATGACATCGGGGCGCGATTTGTAGATTTCGCCGTGAATGAAGCGCTCTCGGACCGATTCTCTGCCGTTCGCGTTGAGCGGATTGCTATCGAGGTCGTATTCGATCATATCGTCTGGCATCACCAATTCCGGCGCGAGATGCTTGGCCAGGAAATACCGGTTGGGATTGGCGGCGGAGCGGATGCTCACATGGCCATACGCATCGATCACATCGTGTAGGGCGAGGATGCGGTAGGCGGCGGCAAGATCAATGAGTGATTCCATGGTGTATCCAGTCTAGTCAGCGGTGATTTTTGCGGCATCGACGACGCGGCGCCATCGTTCGAGCTCAACCTTCACCAAGCCGCCGAACTGCTCGGGTGACCCACCCGCAACGTTCATGCCCTGTCTGGCGAGCGCGTCCTGCACATCCGGTTGCTTCAGCATACCGTTGAATGCGGCATTGATTTTCTCGATCACCGGTGCGGGCGTTCCGGCGGGTGCGAACAGGCCGTACCAGGTTTTTACTTCGAGCCCGGGCATGCCAAGCTCGATCAAGGTGGGGACTTGCGGAAAGGCAGGCGATCGCTGCGCACTTAGGAGGCCCAGCATGCGCAGCTTGCCGCTTTGCAAATAAGGCGCGGCGCTTTGCGTGGGGATCATCATGGCTTGCACATGTCCGGCGATGAGATCGGCAATCGCACCACCGGCGCCTTTGTACGGGACATGCACCAGATCGATCTTGGCCTCCATCTTGAACAGTTCCATGGCTAGGTGTTGCGGCGTGCCATTGCCGGATGAGGCGTAGTGGAACCTGCCGGGTTGCGCGCGGGACGCATCCACCAATTCCTTCAGCGATTGCATGCCCGCATGGGGTGATGCGCAGAGCGAAACATCACTGATGGCGAGCAAGATGATCGGGGCAAAGCTCTTGATCGGATCGAACGGCAGCTTGCGATTGATCGCCGGATTGGTCGAAAACGCCGTTGCCGTCGACAGCAGCGTGTGTCCATCGGGTTGCGCCTTGGCGACCGCCTCTGCGCCGATGTTGCCGCTCGCGCCGACACGATTGTCGGTGACAACACCGGTTTTCCATTGCTCAGCCAAGCGCGGACTCAACAGGCGGGCGAGAATATCGGCCCCCACCCCGGGCGTGAACGGGACCACGATTTGAATGGTCCGAGACGGATAGCTCTGGGCCAGGCATGTCGTGGTGACACACACGGTTGCGCAGAGCTGCACCACGAACGAGATCGTTTTAAGGATGTTCATCAAGCCTACGATACCGCAATTGTGCCGATGTGCGCTTTAGCCGATGCATCGCAGGGTCGCGGAGCGGGCGCCTGCGCCGATTCGTTACGCTTGCGGTCCGCTTACGACCGTATTGCGCATTAACTGAATGATTGACCGCCGACTGCTCGCTCTGCTCATTGGTTTGTTGTGCATGCTGTTGCAAGGTCAGTCCGCACGCACGTCGATGGTCGTATCTGCCGGCGGTGTGCAGCTCGCGCTGCCGGTCGTGGCGGGATTTCGCGCTCCGGAGGGCGATGAGCGTGTGGTGATGAGTGCTGTTCGCGTTGGGGTCCCGCCGCAACATCGGATGCTCGCGCTCTTTCTGTCTAAAGAGGACCTCAAGCGCTTCACCGAGGGCGAAGCGCCGCGGCTTGATCGCTACTATGTGGTGCAAATTCCCAAACGTGCCGAAGGCATAGCGGTCACGATCAGCGATTTTCAGAGTGTGCGTCATGCGATGAAGAACGACCACAGTTTGTTGATGCGCGGCCATTCCGCGGGTGCGGCCATTCGCGCCAAGGCGATCCAACGCGGTCTGATCCGGGCTGATCGGACACTGGAAGAGCGCGAACTCGCACGCCTGATCCTATTGCCCGGCTTCTCCACCAAGGATCGGGTGAGTGAGATCTCCGGGCGTGGTGTCGGGCTCGACGTGGTTCACGATCGTGTCCAATCGCTCAAGGGCACCATCGAGATCCGCTCCACCGGATCAGGGCAAGGCGCGACCTTTGAAACGCGCATTCCCGCGTCACTGGTATCCGTGCATGCATTGCTGGTGCTCGCCAGTGGACAGCAATACGCGCTGCCGACGCACACGATTGAACAAGCGTTTGCGCCGGAAGCGGGCGAGTACGTCAAAATCGCCGGTGAGATGCACTTCAAATATCGTGAACGCCTCTATCCAATGAGAAAGCTCGCTGAGTTGGGCGGCATTGGTCGTGCCAACGATAAGCAGCTTGAACTCGCAAACTACTCGGTGGTGCTGGTGCGTGCCGATGAGAAGACGGAGGCGGTTCTCGTCGAGTCGATCGTCGATGGGTGCGATCTGATCACCAAGGACATGGGCAAATTCGTGCGTCGGGTGCAGGGCGTCGCCGGTGTGGCGATTCTGGGCGACGGTGTGGTCGCGCCGCTGCTTGACATACCGGAGATGCTGCGTTCACCGGCGGCCGCGCAGGGACATGCGCAGGCCGGCGCATCGGCAGCACCGGTTGAGCAGGTGCGGGTCCTGGTCGTTGATGATTCGCTAGACGTCAGGCGCTCACTCATGCAGCTGATCGGCGATTCGGGACTCGAATGTCAATCGGCCAATGACGGTGTCGAGGCGGTGCAAGCCATCGAAAAATTCCGCCCGCATGTCGTGATCACCGATCTTGAAATGCCGAACATGAACGGTCTTGAGCTTACCGCGCACTTGCGAAAACGCGCGGATACCAAAGACTTGCCGATCATCATGATTACTTCGCGCTCGCAAGCCAAACACCGCGAAATGGCCGAAAAGTCGGGGGTAAGTGTTTATCTCACCAAGCCTTACGGCGATGCCGACTTGATGGCGCAAATCGGTAATCTCATTGAAGGACGCGCAAATGAAATCAAGAGCGCAGCCTGAACGCGCCGGTGCAGGGTATATCGCGGCGACATTCGACGATGTGACGCTGGTGCTCGATCAGGATGAAGCCGAGGCGGTCATCGATACGAACGATCTCGGTAGCGAAGGCTTTACCGATTCCGCAAATCGCTTGGTCGTGGTGGAGCATAACGACGAATCTGTTCCCGTTGTTCGGCTGTCGAATATTTTCCAACGGCAAGACGGTAAGACCAGGGCCTTCGTGCTGATTGTCCACACGAGTCATTATCGGCTCGGTTTGATGTGCGATGTGGTGCGCACGGTTGCCGCGACGAAAGTGCGTCTGGAGCCGCTCCCCGCCTGCATGCAGACCCCGGCGACGCTCGCCATCTCCGTTGCGCATTTGCAAGACGGCATCGGATTCCATTGTTCGGCGGAAGCACTGGCGCAAATGACCCGTACCAACCAGGTGGACGATGATGGCGATCGCTAAGGCGTTGCGTTTGGAGCTTTCCGCTACGCAAAGCGTGGCGATCGCGCTACACGAAATGATTGCCGTCATCGAAGACGTCAAGCTGATTCACGTGCCGCGCGCGCCGGCTCATTGTCGATTCCTGGTGCTATGGCAAGAGCAATTGCTGCCATTGTTCGATCCGCTGGAATGGTGTGCCGCTACCGCGAATGCCCGGCGCGGTAGCGCGCAATTTCACGCCATCGTGAGCTACGAGACGGCTATTGCAGATCGATTTGCGCTCGGCTGTATCGCGCTACATTCATTTCCCGCGGCCATTGAAGTCGACGACGCCGATGCGTGCGCACTGCCCGCCCCGCGCTGGCGGTCGATTGCGCACGCCTGCTTTCTTGACGGGGATGTCATGATCCCGATCCTTGATCTTGCCGCCATGTTTGGTCGGCCGATGGAGCAAATGGCGGCTACCCCGCTCGATGACCTTGCTATCCTCGCGCCGTAGCGACGCAGTCTTGAACGGATGCTACCGACCGCCCATTGGATCGGTCGGGATGCGATCATTGAGAATGTCCTGCATGCGCATCTCGATGGCAGCTTTGATCGCACGGTGGGTGATGACGTAGAAACGTTCTTCCTCAATCGCGCGGAAGACCTGCAGAGCCACATCGGCTGCCGTCAACCGGCCTGACGACACCGCTTTTTTCATAGACGCCCCCATCACTAACTGATTGGGCGTTTTCGGCGCACTTTGCAGTTCGTCCGGCCGGTTGCGCTCCGAATCTGCGATCCCCGATGGAAAGTAGGCGGGGCAAACAACCGAACAGCGGATGCGCGCCTTGGCCCGAGTGAGATCATGGTGAAGGGATTCGGTGAGCGCCACCACTGCATGCTTGGTGACGTTGTAGACGCCCATCCCCGGCGGTGAGATGAGCCCGGCCACCGAGGCGGTGTTGACGATATGGCCGTCGGTGCCTTGTGCGAGCAGGATGGGCGTGAAGACACGCACGCCGTGAATGACGCCCCACACGTTGACGCCCATGCCCCAGGTCCAGTCGGCAGTCGTGCTTTCCCAGACCGCGCCAAGCGGCGCCACGCCCGCGTTGTTGCAGACAACGTGCACTGCACCATACCGATCGAGCGTTGCACGCGCGAGGGCTTCCACGTCTTCTGCGCGAGATACGTCGGTGCGCTGCGTTGCGACGGTGAGACCGGCGGCGCGTAGTGCGGCGGCGGTTTTATCCAGCGCCGTTGCATCCACGTCAGCCAGCATCAGTTGCATGCCTTCCTGCCCGAGCCGTTCGGCCATCGCCCGGCCAAGGCCACTTGCACCACCGGTGATGACGGCGATGCGATCATTGAATTCCTGCATGGCGAGGATGCCTCGAAATCGGTGAGAGGCCCGTATTGTCCGGCAAATTGCCGAATGATTCGGTACGCTCTGGGCAATGCCAAGGAGAATGCAATGCAACGTCCCACGCCCGCCTGGTCAACGCCGGAACTCCAAACATTGCGCGCTCAGGTCACGCGCTTTTTTGCGGCGGAGATTTCACCGCATATGGAGCGTTGGTCAGAGCGGGGCTACATCGATCGCGAGACATGGCGGAAGGCAGGCCAATTGGGCATTGCGCTGCCCGATATTGCTGAGGAGTACGGCGGCGGTGGCGGGGACTTTCGCCATCTTGCGGTGGTGTTGGAAGAAGGCGGCTACGTGGCCGAAGCAGCTTGGGGCGTTGCGGTGCATGCGATCGTCGCGCAGTACCTCGCGGCTTACGCATCGGCGGAGCAAAAGCGCCGCTGGTTGCCGCGCCTGACGGCAGGCGAATGGGTTGGTGCCATTGCCATGACTGAACCGGGCGCCGGTTCCGATCTGCAAGGCATCAAAACACGCGCGATTCGCGATGGCGATGCGCTGGTCATCAATGGTCAGAAAACGTTCATTACCAATGGCTGGCATGCGGGACTGGTGATCGTGGTCGCCAAGACCGATCCGTCGGAGGGCGCCAAGGGGATTTCCTTGATCGTCGTCGAAACGGAGCATTGCGCGGGATTTCGTCGTGGCCGACTGCTGGAAAAAATTGGTCAAAGCGCGCAGGACACGGTGGAACTTGTTTTCGACGATGTGCGCGTCCCTGCCGACCACATCCTGGGCGGGCAACCAGGGCAAGGCTTCTATCAATTGATGAAGCAATTGCCCTATGAGCGCCTCATCATCGGTGTCCGAGCGGTGGCGACGATCGAGCGCGCCTTGGAACTTACGCTCGAGTATGTACGCAGCTGCCAAGCTTTTGGTAAATCGCTCTTCGATCAGCAGAACACGCGCTTCGAGTTGGCTGAAATGGCGACCGAAGCGAAGATCGCGCGCACGTTCGTCGACCGGTGCGTGAGCGATCTTGTGGCAGGCAAGCTCGATGCGCCGACCGCCTGCATGTCGAAGTGGTGGACCACCGACAAACAATGTGAAGTGATCGACCGGTGCCTGCAACTATTCGGCGGCTATGGCTATATGCGGGAATACCCGATCGCCCGCATGTATGAAGATGCGCGGGTGCAACGCATCTACGGCGGGGCCAACGAGATCATGAAAGAGGTGATCGCGAGGAGCTTGTAGCGAGCGGCCGAGAATTTCTCTCAATCTATTTCGTGAGCAGTCCCACACGTTCGATCAGTTGCCTTGCAATCTGAAACTCTTCGACCGCCCATTTTGCGAAGTCCTCGCTCGATTTGTACCAATACTCCTGATCGAGCTGCTCAAGAATTTTCAAGTGTTCGGGATCGTCGAGCGCTTTCTTGAAGGCATCGTGCAGGAACTTCACGATCTGTGCATCCATGCCGCGCGGTGCGACGATGCCGTAGGGTGAATTGGAGACGATGCCAAGGCCAAGTTCTTTGGCGGTCGCCACCGTGTTCCAGCGCTTGGTGCGGTTCTCGCCAAACGTCACGAGCAACCGGAACGAACCCGCGTCCACATGGCGTCCCCAGCCGGTTGAATCCGATTGCACCATGATGTGTCCACCCATCAGCGCCTGGGTTGAATCCGCGTTGCCTTTGAACGGTACATGCAACATCTGGACGTTGGCCTTGCTCGCGAGCTGCTCCATATTCAGATGCGGCGTGGTGCCGTTGCCGGTTGAGCCATAGGTGACCTTGTTCGGATTGGCCCGCGCGTAGTCGATCAATTCCTGCAGCGTTTTGATCGGTGAGTCGGACCTCACCACGATGCCGAAGGTGTAGCCGGTGAGGCCGATGATGAAGGTGAAATCCTTGAGCGGATCCCACGATGACTTCTGCATGTGCGGTACGCGGAGCAGGCTGATCGGATACTGCGCGAGCGTATAGCCATCGGGCTTCGCGTTCGCCGCCATCTGGCTCGGGCCAACGGTGCCTCCCGCGCCCGGCCGATTCTCGATGATGATCGATTGGCCGACGTACTTCGCCGCGATCTCGGCGAATTTGCGCAGATGGAGATCGGTCGAACCACCGGGTGGCCACGGGCAGATCAGCGTCAATGGCCGCACCGGAAAATTCTGCGCGCTGACCGTGCAGGCGAATACGCCGGCAAGAAGACCGATGACGGTGTGGATGAGGCGAAAATTCATCGGTCGCTCCTCGTGGCTAGCGCGCGGGAATGATCGGCAACAAGATGCTCGGTTGTTTCCCCGCCTTGGAATGCAAGGTCACTTTGTCGCCGAATATCGCGGGCGGGCGATCCGTTTCATCATCGTGTTCGAACGGTCCGCAGCCGCGCATCGGGTTTTTCATGTTCGAGAGGGTCGCCGCCGCACCGGCCCATTCGTAATCCTTGCCGCGAATCGTCACCGCAAGACGGAAGCCGGCCGGCACCACGATGCAGGTGGGCCAGATTTCGACATCGAGATCCACCGGCACTTCCGGTTGCAGTGGCCGCTTCTCGTCGTGGGTGTGGTACGGGCGATAGGGCAGTGACAGTTGCGGATCGAGTTTGCGATGCGACGCACGGAGCCAACCCTGACCAATCGGCGTATGCGGATCAAGCGCACCCTGGAAAACGACTTCCTTGCCGGCCGGATCAAATACCCGAAGCACTGCGAAGATATCGGCATCCACGGTCGATGACGATAGCGTGAGCTTCAACGCGGAAGGTCCGGTAATCTCGATGGGTGTGGCGAGCGGCGGTGTTTGGAATGTGAGCCCGTCGCCCATCGCGTCATAGCTTAAGGTCCGTGACGCAATGGGCGCGGTCGTGGTGAGCTGCATTCCTTCCGGGTCCAGATAGTAGTGCGTCCATTGCGTGCGTGCGATCGGCCACTCATTCTCATGGCGGAGCACGAATTTCTCACCCGGATGGCGGATCTGCAACTGCACGCGCGGTTGTGTATCCCAGCCGTTCTTGGCGCCCTTCAAAAAATAATCAAAGAAGCGCTTTTGCAGTTGTACGCCATAGTCGGTATAAAACGGTGCCCAGTGTGATCCGCCGTGGGCTTCCAGCCATTTCTGGGTGGAAGCGACGCGCGTGAAGCCTTCAAAGTTGCCGCGCGGATGCAGGCCCTGTCCACCCCAGTTCGCAGCGGATAGCACGGGCACCGTAATCTTCGAAAAATCCGCCGAGCGCTCGCGGTAATAGGGGCCGTCCATCTCGCGTGAGACCAGCTCGGTCCACATGTCTTCGCGATTCTTGACCAGTTCTGCTTCCGACAAGGTTTCCGGGCCGCAAACCAGCTCGCCGGTAATGGGATTTTTCTTGCCTCGCTCGCCCACACCGTGTTGAACGGTCTTGACTTGCATCTCCTGCCAGTTCTTGCGGAACGTGCAGGCGATCCCGCCATGATGCGTACCGTCGCGATAGGTGTCGGTCCATCCTTCCCAGACGCAGATCGCGGCAAGATGCGGTGGTTGTGTCGCTGCGGCACGCCACTGGTTCGCGCCGTAATAGGAAATGCCGTTCATGCCCACCTTGCCGGTGCACCACGTTTGCGCGGCCGCCCACTCGATCGACAGATAAAGATCGCGATGCTCGCGGCTCGCGTTGTGGCATAGAAAGCCGGGTGATCGTCCCGCGCCCCGCGAATCGATGCGAAGGCATGCGTAACCGTCGGGTACCCATTTCTCCGGATCAACGACTTCCCAGTTCTGATAATTGTTGGTGGTGCCGCTCACTGCATCGGGATTCTCACGGCACATGATCTCCCAGGAAGTCTTGTAGCCCTCTTGAAACGCGAGGCCCTTGCCATACGGGCCATAACTCAGGATCACCGGGTACCTAACTTCGGCAATCGGCCGAAACAGGTCAGCCCGGAGGACCAGGCCATCGTCCATGGTGATTGGCACATCCCAGTCGATGCGCATGCCGTCGCGGATTTCGGATTTGAGTGGGTTCATGAAGCCCTTAATGACAAGAAAGTTTCACCGCAAAGGACGCAAAGGTTGAACCAAAGGGGTGCAAAGGAAAGACGGGGAAACGAGAAATGGGAAACGCCAAGAAGCATCGCCCTTACCAACATCCCTTTGCGACCATTGCGGTTCATTTGAAGTAGCAGGCTTACACCGCCTCGAATCGAAACCGCTTCACCGTATCCATATTCACCCCTTCCATCCGGATGAGATGGGTGGTGTCCGCGCGTGCCGGCGAATGCAGATCGCCTTCGTTGTACACATGGGCGATACCCGGCGTGAGCGAGTAGGTCTTGGTCGGACGGACTTTCCCCACTTTCGTGGGCCCTGCCGGCTCCAGCATGACGTAATCGGTCATCACGGTTTCGCCGCGCGCCTGACCGTAGATCGCCCAGGAGGGGCCGTGATCATGCGGTGGCGAATTCTTCGCGCCCTTGTAGTGATGGGCAAGAATGCAAAAACCCATCTCTGGATCCTGATAAAGGATCTCCCGTTCACCGGTGGCATCGGAAAGATAGCGATCGACGAAGGTCTTGTCGCGCAGTAAATCTTCCAGCAGCTTGCGGACCTTTTCGCGTCCGGCCGGGCCGGGCTCGGCGGTAAGCAGCTGGCGGCAGGAAGCAGCGAACTGTTCGAGCGTGTGGGGCATGGCGATGTCTCCAATCTTAGGAAAGCGCTCTGCAAGCTTTCTTGCTCGATCAGGGCGCCCATATTTTTCGGGGAGTTGCGAGGGCAATGGAGGGGTTGGGGCCCCTTCATCCCTAACACGCCTCCTTGCTCGATTACTTTGGTGCTGACCCGCCAATTCTATGTCGGAAAGGGCCGGTCAGCCGAATTCGCGGTCGGACGACCGACGTCCCGGTTCGCCCTACGCTAGTATTGGTAACGCTTCCCCACTCCTCACTGACCTTTCAGGTGTTCTTATGGCTACGCCAATCGCTGCATCGATCCGCGCTGATCTCGCTCCTACCGGCACGCTGCGTGTCGGTCTCAATCACTCGAATTTCCTGTTGGTCCAGACCGATGCCGCCACCGGCAAGGCAAAGGGCATCGCCGCGGACCTGGGACGTGAGCTGGGCGCGCGTCTTGGCGTGCCGGTTGAACTTCTCAAATACGACTCGCCTGGCACCATGGCCGAAGCGGCAATGACCGGTGCATGGGATGTCGCTTTCCTTGGGGCAGAACCCGCGCGTGCCAACCAGATTCACTTTACGGCGGCGTATCTTGAAATCGAGGCCACCTATCTCGTTCCTGCCGGATCGCCGATCAAGACGGTTGCGGAAGTCGATCGCCACGGTGTGCGCATTGCCGTGTCCAACAAGAGCGCCTACGAGTTGTATTTGAGCCGCAGCATCCAGCACGCCAAGCTGGTGAAGGTGGATGGTGTCGATGCCTCCTACAATATTTTTGTCGCCGACAAAATGGAAGCGCTCGCCGGGCTCCGCCCACGGCTCGTGACCGATGTTGAGAAATTACCCGGCTCCCGCATCCTGGAGGGGCGATTCACTGCCGTCCAGCAGGCGATTGGCACCCCGAAGAATTGCACTGATGCGACGGCTCGGTTTTTGCGTGAGTATGCAGAAGACGTCAAAGCATCCGGCTTGGTCGCGCAAGTCATCGCGCGCCATGGCATACGCGGTGTATCCGTGGCCGCCAAAGCTGCCATCTAAGGGAGGCACGCATGACCTTTACCAACAAGATGGCGGTCGTGACGGGCGCCGGTTCCGGTATTGGACGCGGGATGGCGGTCATGCTTGGCGCCAAGGGCGCGGCAGTGGCTGTCGTCGATATCGATGAAGCGACAGCGACGGAAACCGCGCAAATCATTACCAAGGCGGGCGGCAAGGTACGTGCTTACCGTGCTGATGTGAGCAAGGCGGCTGATATCGATGCCGTGGTGACCGCCGCGGTGAAAGACCTTGGCGCGCTCGACATCATGATCAACAACGCCGGCATCCTCGATGGTTACTTCAATGTCGATGAGATGGACGAAGCGACGTTTCGCCGGGTCATCGATATCGATCTGATCAGCGTCTTTCTTGGCGCCAAGCGCGCCTTGAAGGAAATGTTGCCACGTGGCCGCGGGCGGATCATCAATACCGCCTCGGTCGCCGGACTCAATGGAACGGGCGGTGGGGCCGCCTACGTGTCGGCCAAGCATGGCGTGGTCGGGCTTACCCGGCAGATGGCAGTGGCCTATGGGGCACGCGGGATCACCGTCAATGCGATTTGTCCGGGGGCGATTCCGACCGGATTACGCCCGCACTCACAGGCCCTCCTCGGACCGGGACTGCCTGACATGAGCGGGCGTGGGGTCGCGGTGAACGACGACCAGATTCGCGCGCTCATACCGGCCGGCGCGCGCGGCACGGTGGCAGACATCGCCTCCGCAGTTTGCTACCTCGCATCGGATGAAGCGAGCTATATAAACGGCCACACGATGGTGGTGGATGGTGGTTGGCGGGCGAAGTAGGCGCGAGCGCCGGGAAACGAGAAAAGGGAAACGCCAATAATAAAGGAAGCGGCATGAACATCGGATTTATCGGGTTGGGGCAGATGGGCCGTGGCATGGCGTTGCGCCTTTTGCAGGCGGGGCATTCGCTCACGGTTTTTAATCGCACCCGCTCCGCGGCCGATCCCCATGTCGCGCTCGGTGCGAGCCTTGCCGCCTCGCCCGTCGATATGCTGAGCGCCGAGATCGTCATAAGCATGCTTGCCGATGATGTCGCGGTGCAATCGCTTTGCATCGATTCCGGATTGGCGCTGCACATGCGTGCCGGCACGATTCATCTCAACATGGCCACGACGAGTCTTGCCGTGGCCCGCACGCTTGGCGAGATCCACGCCAAGGGACAGAGCCACTACATTTCCGCGCCGGTATTCGGCCGCCCGCATGTGGCCGAACAAGGACAGCTCGACATCATCGCGGCCGGTCCCGCCGCCGCGCTCGCTCGCTGCAAGCCCTTGTTCGATGTGATGGGGAAGCAAACGTTTATCGTTAGTGAGTCGCCCGAACATGCCAACGTCGTCAAGATCGCGCGCAATTTTCTGCTTGGCACCATCATCGAGAGTCTGAGCGAAGCCACCGCGCTGGTGCGAAAGGCCGGCGTCGAGGCCGGACCATTCGTCAACATTCTCACTAGCACGTCGCTCAGTGCGCCCGTCTACAGGAATTACGGACGGATGATCGTCGAGCGCGCGTTCGAGCCCGCGCAGTTCAAGTTGGAGTTGGCGCAAAAAGACGTAGGACTGGCGTTGTCGACGGCGGAAGCATTGAACATGACCCTGCCGATTGGCGATCTTATGCTGGCCCAGATCCATAAGGGCATCGCGGCGGGCCATGGCGAGAAAGACTGGGTGGGGCTCGCCGACTTTATCGCCAAGGAAGCCGGCTTGCCCTAGCAATTCACGAATGCGCTACTGCCGCTCGATATTCTTCACTTCGACGACCTGCTTCCACCGCGCCACTTCGCGTTCGATCCGCGCGCGCATTTCCTCAGGTGTCGAGGAGGCGGGCACGCCGCCCAGATCCGCGAGGCGTTGTTTTACATCGGCCATTTCGACGATGGCGCGGACCTCGCGATTGAGAATATCGACGATCGGGCGCGGCGTGCCGGGTGTGGTGACCAAGCCAAGCCACGAACTGAACGCAATCGCGGGCAATGTTTCGGCCACGGTAGGCGTTTCCGGTAGCAAAGGATAGCGGCCGTCCGATGAAATCGCGAGCGGCCGCAATTTGCCGCCGCGAATCTGTCCAAAGGAGAAGGTTGCGGTTTCGATCATGACATCCACCCGACCACCTGCTACATCAATGATCGCGGCTGATGGCCCTTTATAAGGCACGCCCATCATTGTGGTGCCCGCTTCGATGTTGATCCACTCCCCGAGCAGATGATGCAGGCTGCCCACCATCGACATCGAGAATGACACCTTGCCCGGATTCGCTTTCGAAAAAGCGAGTAGTTCGGCGAGCGTCTTATGCGGTGAGTTGGGGACGACCGAAATCACCATCGGATAGGTCGTGACGATCGAGATGTGGGCGAAGTCTTTGGCCGGATCGTACGGCAACGTTTTGCGCACCGCGGCCGCGCTCGGTACGCCGCCCGAGAGCAGCACGAGGTGATAGCCATCGGGTGCCGCACGCGCGACAGCAAGATCTGCGCCGGTGCCACCGCCCGCGGTGTTGTTTTCCACCACCACCGGCTGTCCTAATCGTTCGGAGATTTTTTGCCCGAGCAATCGGCTGACCAGATCGCTGCTGCCGCCGGGTAGAAAGCCGACGATGAACCGGATCGGGCGGTTGGGATAAGGCTGCGTCTGCGCCAATGTCGGCGCTGCGGCAGTCGCAAGCACGATGCCTAGTTGCAGTACGCACGATGTAACGAGTTTCATTTTATCGAGGCTCCGGTTGCCAGCCATTTTCCAAGTAATGACCGCTCATCATCGGTCATCTTCGTGATATTGCCAATCGGCATGGCTTTGGTGGCGATCGTCTGTTGCGCGATGCGTGGTGCGGCCGCCTTCACCAATTCCGGGGTATCGAGTTTCAAGCCATTCGGTGCTTGTTGGAATCCCGGGAAGGTCGGTTGCTCCGCGTGGCACGCCACGCAGCGCTGCGCAAGAATGAGTTCGATCTGTGCGTAAGGCACGGCTGCAGCGCCCGGCGCGACAGGGGTCGAGCGTGGTGCGAGCCAGACCGCGAGGCCCGCCAAGAGGACGATGGCAATCAACGGCAGCGACACGACATTGCGCCCGAAATGCCGCAGCACGAAATACTGCCTGATCAGCGCGCCGGCCAACATGATCACCGCGAGCACCACCCATCCGTACTGATGCGCATACGTCATCGGATAATGCGAGCTGATCATCACGAACAGCACCGGCAAGGTGAAGTAGGTGTTTTGCACGCTGCGCTGCTTGCCGATGAGCCCTGGCAGTGGATCAGGATCGCGGCCGGCGCGAATCGCCGTGACCATCTTCTCTTGGCCGGGGATGACATGGAAAAACACGTTCCACACCATCCAAGTGCCGATCATCGAGCCTACATGGATGTAAGCCGCTCGCGCACCGAATACTTGGCTATAGCCCCAGGTGGCGGCGACGATGAAAATGAACAGGACGATCCCCAACGCAAGCTCGCTCTTGATGAGTTTGCAGAGCGCGTCATAGATGAACCAGCTCGTCACCAACGAAAAGAACGAGATCGCAATCGCCGTGGGCACGGAAATATCGAGCACCGACTTGTCGATGAGATAAGCGTGCGCGCCCCACCAGTACACGATCGCGAGCATCCCCATGCCGGAGAACCATGTCGCATACGCTTCCCATTTGAACCAATGCAAATGATCGGAGAGCGGCTCGCCCTTGGGGCCGACCAGAAATTTCTGTGCGTGATAGAAGCCGCCGCCATGCACCGCCCAGACTTCACCGGCGACGCCACGGCGCGCCGCGTCGTCCTTGTTGCGGGGCGGCAGTAGATGATTGTCGAGCCACACGAAGTAGAACGACGCACCGATCCAGGCGATGCCCACGATCATGTGGAGCCATCGCATCAAGAGGTTGAGCCAATCGGCGATATACGATTCCAACGCGATATCCCTTTCTAGGCGGCCAGGGAAAGAATTTCGATCAGATCGGCCGGCCCATGCACCGGTCGCGGATTCATCTTGATGGGCCCGGTGCCATCGTAGCGCGCGGCGATCATTGGGATATCGGTCGCTGCGATGCCGATTTGCGAGAGCCTCGATGGCAGGCCAAGCCCACGTACGAATTGCTCGACCGCTGCACCGCCTAATTGCCCCGCGTTGCCGAACGCCTTAGCGACCTCGCGTTGTCGTTCCGCATTGACCATGGCATTCCACCGGAGCACGGCATGCAAGGTGATGCAAGACGTAATGTCATGCGGCACGCCCTTCAACACCCCTAAGAGATAACCCAACCCGTGACTCGCGCCGTGCGGGACGCCACCCATCGTGCTGATGCGTGAGATCCACATGGCCACCTGTGCCTCCAGGCGTGCCGCCAAATTGGTCGGATCGGCGTGAATCGCACGAAGCGATGTGGCAAGCATGCGCATGGCATGCAGTGAAGTGGTATCGGCCATCGGCGTGGTGCGTGCTGCGCACCAACTCTCTACCGCATGATCAACCGCCCGCATGCCGGTGAAGAGCAGCAAGGCCATCGGTGTTTCCAAGGTCGCGGCGGCATCGAGAATGATCGTTTTCGGCACGGCGAGCGGATGTTGAAAGCTTTCCTTGATCTGCCGTGCGGTGTCGGTGACGCCGGCCAGGTGATAGAACTCGGCGGCCGATAAAGTCGTCGGGATGGCAATCATGCGCAGGCGTTGTGGATCGTCGTCCCAGGCGCTCGCATCGACCGGAATGCCTGCGAAGGCGTCGAGGTCGCTTGCTACGTTGACCCCATTCCAATAACCGATCAACACCACCTTGGTCGCATCGATGACCGAGCCGCCGCCGATGGCGACGAGCAGATCGGGCTTGGCGGCGCGCACTGCATCAAGGCAATCCATCACGCTTGCGCGCGGACTATGCGCACCGATCGCCGCGAACTTGCCGGCGATTCTTGATCCGAGTGCTTCGGTGGCGTTTGCCACAATCTTGCCGTCGGTGAGTGACCGTGTGGTGGTGATGAACACGCGCTTTGCAGTGGCGCGGGCCACTTCTTCCATCATCGCGTCGGCGAACGGAACCCCGGTGATGACGCGCTGCTGGGCCGGCCAGTGATGTGTTCCGACGAGATCGACGGCCAAGGTTTCTCTCCCGATAATCTATAGAACGAGCACCGCGCGAAAATCGTTCACATTCGTAAAAGTGGGGCCGGTCGTGACGAGATCGCCCAGCCAGACGAAAAAACCATAGGCATCGTTCCGCGCGAGGTGTGCATTGGCATCGAGCGCGTGGCAGCGGGCGCGTTCCAATGTATCAGGTGTGACGAGCGCACCGGCGTTGTCTTCGGTGCCGTCGATCCCGTCGGTATCGGCGGCGAGGACGTACACCCCACGCTCACCTTTGAGATCGATCGCTGCGGCGAGTGCGAATTCGGCGGCGCGCCCGCCGCGGCCCCGTTCCTTGACGGTCACAGTGGTCTCGCCACCTGAAAGCAGCACGCACGGTCGCTCAAACGGTGTGCCATGCCGAAGAATAGAGCGTGCTATCGCTGCATGGGTTTTGCCGACCTCGCGCGATTCGCCTTCCATATCGTCGGCCAGAATGTGCACGCGGATGCCGGCCGCATGCGCGACGGCAGCGGCCGCTTCGAGGGCATGGCGGGGCGTCGCGATAAGGTGAACATGGTGCGACGCAAAGCGTTCATCGCTCGGTTTTGGTGTTTCAAGCGCACCCGATCGCAGTGCCGTAAGAATGCTGCCCGGAACGGCGATGCGATAGCGGGTGAGGATGGCGATCGCCTCTGCGCAGCTGGTTGGATCGGGTACGGTGGGACCGCTGGCGATGACCGCCGGATCATCACCCGGTACATCGGAGATGAGGAGCGACACGACCGCCGCCGGTGCGCATGCCGCGCCCAATCGCCCGCCCTTGATCGCCGAGAGATGCTTGCGCACACAGTTCATCTCACCGATAGTCGCGCCTGAATTGAGGAGCGCCCGATTGATGTCCTGCTTTTGCAGAAGCGTAAGGCCGGGTGCGGGCAGCGTGAGCAACGCCGAACCACCGCCTGAAACCAGACCAATGACGAGATCATCGATCGTCAAACCCTCCAACAGGCCGAGCATCCGTTGGGCAGCTTGCAGCCCGGCGGCATCGGGTATCGGATGGCGTGCTTCGGCCACTTCAATCCGTTGCGGCACGCGCGCGTCGCGTGGGGGGGTATGGTGGTAGCGAGTGACGACCAGGCCGGCAAGCGGAGCATGTTCTGGCCATAGCGCTTCGAGTGCTTGCGCCATCGAGCCGGCGGCCTTCCCGGCGCCAATCACAATCGTGCGCCCCGGCGGAGGCGATGGCAAGAACGGCGATAAGTTGCGAGCCGGCAGCGCGCGTGCGACCGCGGCATCGAATAACGATCGGAGAAATCCGCCGGGATCGATCACCGTGCGCCACCAAATGGTATGGGGTTCGTCATGAGGCGGAATTGTGGGCCTTCGCCTTCCTGCGGGCAATAGGATGGCGGCAGATACCTTGCGGCGTTGGTCTGGTTGACAGGACAGACCCGCCATGCAACGCTGCCATCTTCATTCTCCTCGCGCTCAAACGTTCGATGACGGATCGGTCCAGACCTGCGCAATCGACGAATGTCGCACGGTTCATCCTCGATGGTGAGGTGCATGCGGCGCGCATCGCATCGCCAACCCGTACCGTCCTGCAATATCTGCGTGAGGATCTCGAACGTATCGGCACCAAAGAGGGCTGCGCGGAAGGCGACTGCGGCGCCTGCACGGTCGTCATCGCCGAGGCGGAGAAAGGCGCGCTTCGCTTTCGTGCCGTCAACGCCTGCATCCAGTTTGTCCCGACCCTCGACGGCAAGGCGCTCTTCACGGTCGAGAGCCTCAGGGATAGCAAGTCGGGCGCCATGCATGCGGTGCAGCAGGCGATGGCGGACGGCCATGCTGCGCAATGCGGCTTTTGTACGCCAGGGTTCGTGATGTCGTTGTTCGCGCTCTATAAGAGCGATCCGGCGCCCGATCGCGCGACGATCAACGATGCCCTGGCCGGCAACCTCTGCCGGTGCACCGGTTATCGTCCGATCGTCGATGCAGCGACCAAGATGGCGGCGGTCGGTGCCGCGGTGCCGACTGCCGAACGAACGCTTGTCAATGCGCCGGCCGGTGCCAAACGCTTGGCGGCCAAACTCGTTGCGGCATTGCAGGGACTCACGCGCCGGAGCATCTTCACCACGCCCTCTGGCACCTTCATGCGCCAAGTTCGGTGGCTGCGTTGGCGAGCTTGCGGGCTTCGTTGCCGAAGGCGCGGATCCTGGCGGGTGGTACCGATGTTGGGCTCTGGGTGACCAAGCAATATCGCGAGCTGGGCGATCTTCTCTACCTTTGGCAACGTCCGAGCACTTGGCAAGATCACCGTCCGCGGTCGTTCGATCGATATTGGCGCAGCGGTGTCGCTGACCGATGCCTTTCACGCGATCGAGGCGCATATTCCGGCGCTGCGTGAACTGATGCGCCGCTTCGCGTCGCCGCCGATTCGCAATGCGGGCACGCTGGTCGGCAATATCGCGAATGGTTCACCGATCGGCGATTCGATGCCCGCATTGATTGCGCTCGGCGCGACGGTGATGTTGACGTCCTCACCGATCGGACGTGCAAAGGCGGGGAATGGAACGCTGCGGCGCCGTGAGCTCGCCCTCGAAGATTTCTATCTCGCGTATCAACAGACCGCGCTCCGACCGCGTGAATTCGTCGAGCGGGTGCGCATCCCAATCCCGCCCGCCAAGCAGCTGTTTGCAGCGTACAAGATTTCCAAGCGCTTCGATCAGGACATCTCGACGGTGTGCGCAGCGTTCGCGCTCAATGTCGCGGGCGGCGCGATTCGCACTGCGCGGGTGGCCATGGGGGGGCATGGCGGCAATCTCTAAACGAGCGCTGCACTGTGAGGGCGTTTTGACCGGAGCCGGATGGACCACGGCCACTTGCGAGGCGGCCGCCCGCGCGCTTGCGAAGGACTTCTCGCCGCTCTCCGATATGCGCGCCAGCGCCGCGTATCGATTGCAGGTGGCACAGAACCTGCTCCGGAAGTTTCATCTCGAATCGGCCGGCGTGCTTGGCGCGGCACCGAGTCGCCTCTATGAATTCACGCGCATCCCGGCATGAACGATCCGCGCTTTGCACTGACATCACCGACCGCCCTTGGTGCGGCCGGCGAAGCAGTGCGCCATGACAGTGCGCATTTGCATGTCATGGGTGAAGCGCTGTACACCGACGACATCCGTGAGTTACGGGGAACGCTGCATGGCGCGTTCGGATTGTCCACCGAAGCGCATGCCCGCATTGTCAAGATGGACCTTACCGCGGCACGCCAGGCGCCAGGTGTCGTGGCAGTGCTGACGGCGGACGACATCCCAGGTGAGAATAACGTCGGCACGATCCGGCATGACGATCCGATTCTGGCGGCAGACGAAGTGCAGTATGTCGGCCAACCGGTCTTTCTCGTGCTCGCCGCCACCGTCGAGCAAGCCCGCCGCGCCGCGCGTCTTGCCGCCATCCAATATCAAGCACTGCCTGCGGTACTTTCCATCGAAGAGGCACTTGCTAAGCATTCCTTTGTCATGCCGACCGTCACCATTGAACGTGGTCGTTGGCAGGAAGCGCTGGCCGCTTCGCCCCATCGATTGAACGGGACGCTGCGGGTGGGCGGGCAGGAGCAGTTCTATCTGGAAGGCCAGGTTGCCTATGCCATCCCGCGTGAAGACGGCGGCATGCTGGTGCATAGCTCGAACCAGCATCCGGGCGAAGCGCAACTGCTGATCGCTCACGCGCTTGGCCTGGCCGCGCATGATGTGGTGGTGGAATGCCGGCGCATGGGCGGTGCGTTTGGCGGCAAGGAAACCCAAGCGGCCTTGCCGGCCTGTGCGGCGGCGGTCGCCGCGCACCACACCGGCCGCCCGGTGAAGCTGCGCTACGATCGCGACGATGACATGCTGGTCACCGGCAAGCGTCATGATTTTCTCATCGAATACGATGTGGGGTTCGATACGACCGGTCATATCCTGAGTCTCGACGTGATGCTCGCCTCGCGCTGCGGCTATTCGGCTGATCTCTCCGGGCCGGTCAATGATCGCGCCGTCTGCCATGTTGACAATTGCTACTTTCTGCCCGCCGTACGGATCTGTTGCAGGATGTCGGTCGCTCACTCAATCCGGCGATCGATATGGGCCAGGTGGAAGGTGGTTTCGTTCAAGGCATGGGTTGGCTCACCACCGAAGAACTTTGGTGGAACGGCAAGGGCAAGCTGATGACGCATGCCCCATCGACCTACAAGATCCCGGTGGCGTCCGATGTGTCTGCCGATTTCCGCGTGCAGCTTTGGGATGGCGGCGAAAACGTCGAAGATACGATTCACCGGTCGAAGGCGGTGGGGGAACCGCCCTTGATGCTCGCGATCTCCGTATTCCATGCCATTCGCGACGCGATCGCCGCGGTGGGCGAGTATCGAACGTCGCCGTCACTCAATGCGCCCGCGACGCCCGAGGAAATTTTGCGTGCCTGTGATTCGCTGCGTAGCACCCAGGTCGAGACCCCTCGCCCCAGTGCGGGAGAGGGGCAGGGGCGCGGGGCCGCAGACGCGTCCGACAAGAAAAAATCATGAACGAATGGCTCCAGGGTCTGGTGCGCGCCGGCGAACGAGGCGTTGATGCGATGCTCGTGACCGTGGCGATTGGCAAGGGATCCACGCCGCGCGAACCCGGTGTGAAGATGACGGTCACGGTGGACGCCTCGTACGGCACGATTGGCGGCGGTGAACTCGAATTCCAGGCGATCAGCGTGGCGCGTGGCTTGCTCGCGACAAATCGAGAAGGCGTCACCGATGCTGTGACCGCGCGCCGTTACCCCCTTGGGGCGACCCTGGGTCAGCATTGCGGCGGCGCGGCAGAGCTGATTTTCGAACGCGTCTTACGCGGTGCGCAATGGGTCACCCAGCTTTCGACCGCGCTTGGGAAGGGTGAAGCGTGGGTCGCGGTCACGCCGGTCGACGGCGCGAGCGATATGCATTTTCATGTCAGCCGGGATGCGATCTGGGGCACCTTGGGCGATGCGAACCTCGATGCGCTGGCTTGCACCAGAGCCCGCGTATTGCTCGCTGATGAGGGCGCACGTTCGACCCTGACCCTATTGGAAGCGCCTAGTCGCGCTCCGCAATCGGTGCTGCTGGACCCGGTCCGCGCGAGTGATTTTCGGGTGGTGCTGTTTGGCGCGGGCCACGTGGGGCGTGCCCTGGTGCGGGTATTGAGCGCGCTACCCTGCGAGGTCGATTGGATCGATAGTCGCGCCGCTGAATTCCCCGCTGATCTGTCTGCCAATGTGCGAAAGATCGTGACCGACCGCGCGGTGGAGGTGGCATCGAGAGCGCCGCGCGACAGCTACTTTCTCGCGATGACGCATAGTCACGCTTTGGATTTCGAGTTGGTGAAGGTGCTCCTCGATCGCGGTGACTTCGCCTATTGCGGGATGATCGGCTCTGCGACCAAGCGGCGCACCTTCGCGAACAGTCTCGCCAAGCGGGGGGTCGCAGATGCTGCGCTCGCTCGATTAACCTGCCCGATCGGCATCGACGGCAAGGAGCCCGAGAGCATCGCAGTGGGCGTAGCGGCGCAATTGTTGATGGTGCGGGAAGGCGCTAGAAAATGAACCGCAATGGAAAGGCCGAGAAACGAGAAACGGGAAACGCCAAGCCCATTCACCTTGCTCTCGCCCTTCCTTGCGTTTCAAAGATATAGGGGGTAGATGACACGATGCCCGTCGAACCGTCCGTCATTTCCCGTCTCGCCCTGCGCGGTATCCGCAAGGCTTATCCCGCCGTCGTCGCTAACGACGCGGTCGACCTCACCGTCATGCCCGGTGAGATTCATGCGGTGTTGGGCGAGAACGGCGCGGGTAAGTCCACCTTGATGAAAATCATCTATGGCGTGGTGATGCCCGATGCCGGCGAGATCCGCTGGAATGGGAATGTCGTCAAGGTGCGCAGTCCCCATGAAGCGCGTGCCATGGGCATCGCCATGGTATTTCAGCATTTTTCGCTGTTCGATACGCTTACTGTGGCCGAGAACGTTTGGCTGGGCCTCGACAGATCGTTATCACTCATTGAAGTGAGTGCCAGGATTCGTGCCAAGGCCGCCGAATATGGTCAGGACATCGATCCGTTGCGGCCAGTGCATACGCTTTCAGTGGGGGGGCGGCAGCGCGTCGAGATCGTGCGCGCCTTGCTGACGGATCCGCGCCTCCTGATCCTCGATGAACCGACCTCCGTCTTGACGCCGCAGGCAGTGGAAAAATTGTTCGTGACCCTGCGGCAACTCGCTCAGACCGGATGCAGCATTCTCTATATCAGCCACAAGCTGGATGAAATTCGCGCGCTCTGCCATCGCTGCACGGTGCTCCGCGGCGGGAAGCTCGCCGGCGTGGTGGATCCCACCGTCGAATCCACCGCGAGTCTGTCACGACTCATGATCGGTGCCGAGCCGCACCGCATCGAGCATCGCACTGCCAACCAAGGGCCGGTCGCGCTCGCGGTGAAGACGCTTTCCGTAGCGCGTCTCGATCAATTTGGTGTGGCGTTGGATGACATCAACCTGCATGTGCACGCCGGTGAAGTGGTTGGGATTGCGGGGGTTTCCGGGAATGGGCAGCAGGAGTTGCTCGCGATTCTGTCTGGCGAAGATCCGCGTGCCCTGCCGCAAGCGGTGCAATTGTTTGGCAGTCCGATCGGCAATTTGGGGCCCCGTGCCCGCCGTGCACGGGGCCTCTACTTCGTGCCGGAAGAGCGGCTTGGGCGCGGTGCGGTCCCAACGCTTGGCCTTGCCCACAATATGCTGCTCACGCGGCAAGACGGCGGTGCGGTCCGCGCGGCCGGTTGGATCGATCTGCGTCGTATTCGCGAGATGGCAGACCATGTGATTGCCCGCTTCAATGTCAAAGCGGGTGGTCATCATGCCGCGGCGCGCAGTCTGTCCGGCGGCAATCTGCAGAAGTTCATCGTCGGCCGGGAGATTGATGCCGACCCGAAGGTGTTCATTGTCGCCCAGCCGACCTGGGGCGTCGATGTCGGCGCCGCCGCGCAGATTAGGAACGAGCTTCTACGCCTCCGCGACATGGGTTGCGCACTGCTGATCGTGTCCGAAGAACTCGACGAACTGTTTGAAATCACCGATCGCCTGCATGTCATCGCGCAGGGCCGTCTTTCGCCGTCGATGCGTACGAGTAAGGCGACCACCCAGCAGGTCGGCGAATGGATGAGCGGTCTGTGGTCGACCGAGGAGCCAATCCATGCGGCTTGAAGCGCGCCCGCAACCGTCCGTCGCGATGTCGATCGCATCGCCCGTCATTGCCGTGGCGATAACGGTCGTGCTGGGTACGCTATTGTTTGCCTTGCTCGGCAAAGACCCGGTGCGGGGTCTTATGGTGTTTTTCTACGAGCCGATCCGGAGTGGCTATGCCCTGTCTGAATTGGCAGTGAAGGCAACGCCGCTCATTCTCTGCGCGCTTGGGCTGGCGGTCTGCTATCGGTCGAACATCTGGAACATCGGTGCCGAAGGGCAATTACTGCTCGGTGCCATCGCGGGCGGCGGCGTTGCACTGCTCGCCACTACAGCGACCGGCGGCTGGATCGTCGTGGCGATTCTGGCGGCCGGTGCGGTGGGTGGCATGGCCTGGGCTGGGATCACCGCGCTGCTGCGCGATCGCTTCAATGCCAATGAGATCCTGGTGAGTTTGATGCTCGTGTATGTCGCGGAGATGTTTCTTTCGTATTTGGTCTATGGTCCGTGGAAGGATCCGAAGGGATTCAATTTTCCGCAGACGCAAATGTTTCCCGCCAGTACGCAAGTACCGCTGCTGGTCACCGGTACGCGGCTGCATCTTGGATTTCTGATCGCACTGGCCGCCGTCGCAGCGGTGTGGATTTTCATGTTTCGCACCATGGCGGGCTTCCAGTTGCTGGTGGGCGGGCTGGCCCCGCTCGCCGCGCGTTATGCCGGTTTTTCCTCGCGCAAGGCGCTCTGGACCACGCTGCTCCTCTCCGGTGGGGTCGCGGGAATCGCCGGCGCATTGGAAGCGGCGGGTCCGCTTGGTCAACTCACGCCGCACGTGTCGCCGGGTTATGGGTTCACCGCGATCATCGTCGCATTTGTCGGGCGGCTGCATCCTTGCGGCATCGTGCTCGCCGCGCTCTTGCTATCCATGTTCATCATCGGTGGTGAGTTTGCGCAATCCCGACTTGGATTACCGCGGTCACTCACCGGCGTGTTTCAAGGTCTATTGCTGTTTTCGCTGCTCGCCTGCGACACGCTGATTCACTTTCGCATCATCTGGGCACGTCGACTTGCATGGAACCGATAGCCCTCCTCCTCGCTGCAACATTGAATGCAGGCACCGCGCTGGCAATCGCGGGGCTTGGCTTGCTCATCAATGAAAAGTGCGGCATCGTGAATCTCGGCGCCGAAGGGATCATGCTGATCGCGGCGATCGCCGGATTCGCGACGGTCGTACACACCGACAATGATTGGGTCGGCTTTGCGGCCGGGATGGGCGCCGGCGCACTGCTCGCTCTCGTGTTTGGTTGGCTGGTAATCTGGCTCAACACCAATCAGTATGCAACGGGTCTTGCATTGTCGATGTTCGGCGCGGGCTTCTCGGCATTCGTGGGTATCCGTTATGTGCAGGAGAAGCTCCCGGCACGCGAGCAATTTGCGATTCCGTGGCTGGCCGATATTCCATTGGCCGGCGCCGCACTGTTCAAACAACATCCGATGGTCTACATCGCGATCGCATTGACGTTCGCAATGGCCTGGTTTCTCTATCGATCGCGTACTGGCCTAGTATTGCGGTCGATCGGCGAGTCGCCCGAGTCCGCGCATGCACTGGGCTACCGGGTGCGGTGGATCCGATTGGCATGTGTGGTGGCAGGCGGTGCCTTGTGCGGATTGGCAGGCGCCTACATATCCGTGATCTATACGCCCCTCTGGGTCGAGGGAATGACCGCAGGGAAGGGCTGGATTACTCTCGCACTCACAACGTTCGCTACGTGGCGCCCCGGTCGTGTATTGTTAGGTGCCTATCTGTTTGGCGGCGTGACGATGCTGCAGTTCCATTTGCAGGGCATGGGAGTGCAAGTCGCCAGCCAATTGCTGACCATGCTGCCTTACGTGGCGACGATCGTGGTGCTGGCGTTGATTTCACGCAATCCGACCTGGATTCGCGTCAATATGCCGGCATCGCTTGGGAAGCCGTTTTATCCGGGAGCGTAGTACGGTTCTGTTGATGGATCTCGCATTGCAATAGCGGTGATTCTTTGCGTTAAAGTCGTAAATAAAGGAGTGAAATAGAAATGATTGACTTGAACAAACGTTGGTGGTTGCGTGCGATTGCATGCGCCGCCGTTGCGTCCGTGGCCCTGGTTGCAGGTTGCGGCAAGGAAGAGCCGAAGCCTGCAGCGAAAGCGGCAGAAGCGGCACCGGCGCCCAAACCCGATCCCTTGAAGATCGGCTTCATGTATGTGGGACCGGTTGGCGATGCCGGTTGGACCTTTGCGCACGACAATGCGCGCAAAGCGCTAGAAGCTGAATTCGGCGATAAGGTGAAAACCACCATCGTTGAAAGCGTGCCGGAAGGCCCGGACGCCGAGCGCGTGATTCGCGACCTCGCTGATCAAGGCCATAAGCTCATTTTCGCCACATCGTTCGGCTATATGGAGCAGATGCTCAAAGTTGCTGAAACGAAGAAGGAGATTCGTTTCGAGCATGCGACCGGCTACAAATCGTCCGAGAACATGCGTACCTATGATTCGCGCACGTATGAAGGCGCGTACATGGCAGGCGTGATCGCGGGTGCGATGACCAAAACCAATACCCTTGGTGTGGTCGCATCGATTCCGATTCCCGAAGTGATCCGCAATATCAACTCGTTCACGCTTGGCGCGCAGTCGGTCAATCCGAAAGTGAAGACCAAGGTGGTCTGGGTGAACAAATGGTTCGATCCTCCCAAGGAATCGGAAGGCGCGCAATCACTCCTCAACCAGGGCGCCGATGTGCTGTTCCAGAACACCGACTCGTCTGCCGTGCTCCAAACGGCGGAGAAGGCTGGCAAATTCGCCTTCGGTTGGGATAGCGACATGAGCAAGTTCGGCCCGACCGCGCATTTGGCATCGGCCGTCATCAACTGGGCGCCGTATTACAAGAAGGCCACCAAAGACATGCTGGACAACACTTGGCAAACGGGTGGCGTCTGGTGGGGTCACAAGGAAGGTGTCATCGATCTCGTCGCCGTCTCGGACAAAATTCCCGAAGCCACGCGTAAGCGCATTGACGAAATCAAAGCCGGATTGAAGGAGGGCACCTTTACCGTCTGGAAAGGACCGATCAAGGGCCAGGACGGCAAGAAAAGGTTGGCGAAAGATCAGGTCGCCGACGACAAATTCATGCACGACATCAAGTGGTATGTGCAGGGCGTGGAAGGGAAAGTGCCGGCGGGCGGGTAGTTCTCAAGGCTGTTCCTTTGGGTAGCATCGTCGCCCCCACGAAGGCGGGGGCCCAGTGCCGTCTGACGGAATGCCCTGGATTCCCGCTTTTGCGGGAACGACAAACCCTTTATACGAACAGCGCTAGGAGTCCTGGAAGTCGGTCAAGCGTTGGGAAAGGATTCCGCGCGTAGTCTGCGACGGTCGAATCAATGCGTTCAATTTCATCAACCCGCCTTCCCGATCTCCTTCGTGCCATGCCGAAGGCCGAGCTGCATATCCATATTGAAGGTTCGCTTGAACCCGAATTGATTTTTCATCTGGCCAAGCGCAATCGCATCGCGCTGCCGTATCCGACCGTGGAGGCGTTACGGGCCGCATACGCCTTCACCGACCTCCAATCGTTTCTCGACATCTACTACGCCGGTGCCGGAGTCTTGCTCCACGAGCAGGATTTTTACGACATGGCGTGGGCGTACCTGACCCGCGCCGCCGCCGACCATGTACTGCGCGCAGAAATATTCTTCGATCCGCAGACCCATACCGCGCGGGGAGTCGGATTCGATGTGGTCATTAATGGGTTGCACCGCGCCATCATCGATGCGAGACGGCGCCTTAGCATCAGCGCCGACCTGATCCTTTGTTTCCTGCGTCACCTGAGTGAAGAAGACGCCTTCGCGACGTTCGAAGAGGCGTTGCCGTATCGCGACCGATTCATTGGACTTGGACTGGATTCCGGTGAGCAGGGCAACCCTCCCGAGAATTTCGCCCGCGTGTTTGCGCGGGGACGAGAACTTGGTTTTCGCATCGTCGCCCATGCGGGCGAAGAAGGTCCACCCGCTTACATTCATGCAGTACTCAATGTACTCAAGGCCGAGCGGATCGATCATGGCGTTCGCTGCGTGGAAGATCCTCTGCTTGTCGAACGTTTGGTCCGTGAACGCATTCCGCTTACGGTGTGTCCTCTTTCGAATGAGAAGCTACGCGTCTTTCCAAGACTTGCCGATCACAATCTTGGGGTGCTGCTCGGACATGGCCTCATTGCGACGATCAACTCGGACGACCCCGCTTACTTCGGCGGCTATATCAATCAAAACTTCACCGCGACCTTCGATGCCTTGCAGCTCACCAATGCGCAGGCCTATCGTCTCGCGCAGAACAGCTTTGCCGCGAGCTTCGCGACGCCTGAAGTAAAGCGCGGCTGGATTGAGAAGCTCGACGCCTGCTTCGAGTCATTTGGGGCCGGCACCGCATGAGCAATGACCCAATCGCCTATCACGGTGCCATCCTCCATTTCGTCGACGATCCGGGCAGCCGGCGCGATCCGGGCCGTGCGATGGAGTTCTATCCGGATGGATTGCTGGTGGTGCGGGACGGCCGCATCGAATCGATCGGTGATAGGCGTGCACTGAAACCCTGGCTCACCGTGGACACGGCGGTCGTCGATTACGGCGAACAGCTCATCCTCCCAGGTTTCGTCGACACCCATGTTCACTATGCGCAGACGGACATCATCGCCTCCTATGGCACTGAACTGCTCGACTGGTTGGAGCGGTTCGCGTTTCCGGCCGAGCGCGCGTTCACAAGCGGCATTCACAGTCGTGAAGTAGCGGATTTCTTTCTCAAGGAATTACTCCGTAACGGCACCACCACCGCAATGGTGTTTGCGACAGTGCATCGGGAATCGGTCGATGCGATCTTCGCCGCGGCCCAGGCAGCCAGGATGCGGATCATCGCCGGCAAAATCATGATGGATCGGCATTGCCCGGAGTGGTTGCGGGATACACCTGAATCCAGTTATGAGGATGCCAAAGCCCTGATCGAGCGATGGCATGGCAAAGATCGGCTGGCCTATGCGATAACGCCTCGTTTCGCGCCTACTTCAAGTGAAGCGCAGCTCGATGTATGCAGACGACTCGCGGATGAACATTCCGGTGTCTTCATCCAGTCGCATCTGGCCGAAAATCATGCCGAGGTCGCCTGGATGAAGGAGTTGTTTCCATCGTCCCGCAGCTATCTCGATGTCTACGATCGCTTCGGCCTGCTCCGTCCACGCGCCGTCTATGCGCACTCGATCCATATCGACGAAGCGGACCGTGCGCGGATGGCGGCGAGCGGAGCGGCGGCATCATTCTGTCCGACTTCGAATCTCTTTCTTGGTAGCGGCCTTTTCGATTTCGGCGCAGCCCGCGATGCCGGTGTCCATGTCGGTATAGGGACCGATGTTGGCGGCGGCATCAGCTTTAGTATGCTCCGCACGCTGGCCGAAGGCTACAAGGTGGTCAAACTCGCCGGCAACACGCTCTCGCCCTGGCGTGCCCTTTATACGGCCACCTTGGGTGGGGCGCGCGCCCTCGGACTGGAAGCTAACGTCGGCTCGCTCGCACCCGGGCGCGACGCTGATTTCATCGTGCTGGATCCCAATGCCACGCCGCTGATCGAGCGACGGATGGCGCATGCGACAACCCTCGAAGAGAAGCTCTTTGCAATGATGATGCTGGGTGATGATCGCGCAATTGCCGCGACTTACGTAATGGGTGAGTGCGCGCATGGCCTAGTACCGGAAGCGATCCCCCGTGTCGGATGACGTTCCCGTCCTCATTGTCGGTGCCGGTCCGGTAGGACTGGTCCTTGCCAAGGAGTTGAGTCATCACGGCATCCGGTGCCTGTTGATCGAGCGCAACCTCGACACGACGCGCTGGCCGAAGATGGATATCACCAACTGCCGCAGCATGGAGTTGTTAAGAAGGCTGGGTCTGGAGGATGGCTGGCGGCAAGTGGGTGTACCCGCGCAATATTCATTCGATGTGGTGTTCTCGACTGGACTGGCCGGCAAGGAATTCGCGCGGTGGGCACTGCCCTCGGTCGATGCGATGCGCGAACGCATCCGCGCACACAACGATGGCACGATGCCCGCCGTGCCGTATCAGCGCGGTTCGCAGGAAGTGTTTGAAGCCTGGTTGAAGCGCCTGTGCGAGGCCGATCCCTTGATCGAGGTGCGTTCCGGTTGGCGCTTTGACACGTTGACGCAGGACCATGAAGGGGTGATTGCCACCGCTTTCGATGCCACGGCCAATACCGTCCGCACGTTGCGCGCGCGGTATCTCATCGGTTGCGATGGTGCGACCAGCGCGGTCCGGAAGGCGGTGGAGATCCCATTGCAGGGACGTCCAGTGCCACGCATCGCACGCCAGGTGCATTTCAAATCGCGCGACCTCACCGCATTGCATGCACACGGC
The DNA here is from genome assembly GCA_009693235.1 of Betaproteobacteria bacterium. Taxonomy (GTDB): domain Bacteria; phylum Pseudomonadota; class Gammaproteobacteria; order Burkholderiales; family SG8-39; genus SHXR01. Next base: position 30,923 of record SHXR01000044.1, read on the forward strand.
CAGTTCTGGCATATTTTTTTTGCCACCACCGGCACGTTGATCGCACAAGACGAGATCGATACCTGGACGTTGCAGCGCTATTACCCGCCCGACCAGGATCCGTCCGGCATTTCGTCGGAAGAAGTCGTGATGAGCACGGTCGGTCGACCCATCGAGATCGATCGCGTCCTGGTGACCAGCGTGTGGCAGGGGAATCTTCTCGTCGCGGATCGCTACCGGGCCGGGCGGGTCTTTCTCGCCGGCGATTCGGCGCATCAAAACATTCCGTCCGGTGGCTACGGCATGAACACCGGTGTGGGCGATGCCATCGATATCGGTTGGAAGCTCGCGGCCACGCTGCAAGGCTGGGGTGGACCTACGCTGCTCGATAGTTACGAAATCGAGCGACGCCCGGTCGCGGTGCGCAATGTCGCGCGGTCCGAGCGCCATGCCAATGTCCATGTGCGGTGGCGCAGTCAAATAGATCGCGCGCTGCTGGAAGCAGAAACACCAGAGAGTGCGGCGCATCGCGCGAACATCGACCATGTCATTCAGACCGAACGCGGCGAGAATGAAGATCACGGTGTCGAGTTGGGTTACCGCTATGCGGGGTCGCCTGTGATCGCAGCAGAGCAGGGCGATGCACCGTCATGGTCACCACGTGTGTACACGCCGACCACTTGGCCAGGCCGCCGGCCGCCGAGTGTCATATTGGAGGATGGGTCATTGTTATTCGATCGATTCGGCAACGGCTTCACGCTTCTTTATTTTACCGATGATCCGCAGGCGTCAACGATGATGGCGGCGGCAGTCTCACGCGGCATGCCAATGCAACACGTGCTGGTACGCGACGCCAACGCCAGGCGGCTCTATGAGAAGAAGCTGGTGCTGATTCGACCGGACCAACATGTCGCGTGGCGGGGCGACCACGTGCCAAGTGACCCGCTTGCGATCATCGATCGGGTACGCGGTGCAGCCACCGAGGTGAAGTGATGGCACTGACCGCGAAAGATGTGCTCCGCAACACCGTCAAAGAGAAACTCGCCCGTGATGAAGTGGTCGCGTCCATCACCGTGCGACTGGTTGGCACGAATGAAATCGTGCGGATCGCCAAGACCGCTGGATTCGACACGCTATATATCGATCTCGAACATTCGAGCCTGTCGATGGCAACGACCAGCCAGTTGTCGATCATGGCACTCGAAGCGGGCATCCCCGCGTTCGTACGGGTGCCAAGCAACGCGCCCGAATATATTTCGCGAGCTTTGGATGGCGGCGCGCTTGGCGTGATTGCGCCCGGCGTTCGCTCCGCCCTCGAAGCGCATGTGGTGGTTGCTGCGGCAAAGTATCGACCAGCGGGCAATCGCGGCTACGGCGCCGGCCTCGCGCACTTGCAATATCGGAACTTCCCGCCGGCCGAAGTGTTTCAGGCGATGAATGACGCGACGATGGTGATCGTGCAATTCGAATCGGCCGCATCCGTCGTCGCCGCCGAAGAAGTCATGGCAGTGGAGGGCGTCGATATGGTGTTGATCGGCACCAACGACCTCACGGCCGATCTTGGTATCGCGGGCCAATTCGATCATCCGCTGGTCCATGATGCGTATGTCCGCGCGCTCGCCGCCTGCCAGAGGCACGGCAAACATCTTGGTGTCGGTGGACTATCAACGCGGCCGGATCTGGTCGAGAAATACGTCAAGATGGGAGCCCGTTATGTTTCAACGGGCACTGATCTCGCGTTTCTGATGGCCGCGTGTACGGAGCGGGCACGCGCGATGCGAGGTATTGTGAAATAACGGGCGAGGGTGGTCACCAGCCAATTGCTTGCGGATAACAAGTATCACAAGAGAGGCGTCATATCTGCGTAGGCAGGTATGCAGGCGATTCAAATCGATGGAGGAGGTCAATATGAAGACTGACGATAAGCCCCGCGTGTACGACATCCTCGCGCAGGCGTTCATCCAAGAAGAGGTGACAACCTGTTTCGCGTTGCTGGGCGATGCGAACATGAACTGGGCCGCGCGACTGTCTGAACAAGGTTGCCGCATGATCTATGTGCGCCATGAGCATTGCGCCGTCGCGGCCGCCATGGCGTACTCGCGGAAGAACTGGGATGTGGCGGTGGCGACGGTCACCTGCGGACCTGGCTTGACGCAACTGATCACCGCGCTGCCTGCGGCGGTGCGCGCGCACTTGCCGCTGGTCGTGTTCGCCGGCGAAGCGCCGCTGAAAAGCGGTTGGTACAACCAGGAGATCGATCAGGCGCCGCTCATTACCGCGACCGGCGCCGCTTATCACAGCCTGCACATGGTCGAGCGCATGCCCGTTGCGGTGCGCGATGCGTTCTTGCAGGCGCGCCGCGAGCGCCGGCCTGTGGTTATCGGGATTCCGTTCGATTTGCAGGCCCGGCCGTGGGAAGGCCCGGTAAAGCTGCCGACCCCCTCGCACAAACTGATGCCGCGCCCGTCGCCGATTCCACCGCATCCCGATGATGTCGCGAGCGCCGCGCAATTGATAGGGGGCGCCGAGCGAATTGTGGTGTTGGCGGGGCTTGGCGCAGTCGATGCCAAAGCAGCAGCGGCATGCAAGGCGCTCGCCGCCAAGACGGGCGGATTGCTGTCGACCACGCTTCCGGCAAGAGGGCTTTTCCACGACGATCCGTTTTGTCTGGGCATCTCAGGCAGCTTTACACCAGAGGTCGGGCTGGAACTGCTGGCGCAAGCCGATCTCGTCATCGTGGTGGGCGGCTCGCTTGCCTACCACGCGGGTGGTGGGGGACAGTTATGGCCAAAAGCGAAGATGCTGCATGTCGACATCGATCCGGTCGCGGTGAGCCAGGGACAGGAAGTGGCGCGCCATCACTTGCGAGCGGATGCGCGCCTTGGCACCGAGGCGTTGACGGCCGCGTTGCCCGCGCGTAGGCAAGCCTGGCGTAGCGAGGCGATCGCCGCTCGCATTCGCGAAGCCAAACCCGACAGCTATGTCTTCGATATCGCGCCGGGGCTGCTCGATCCGCGCGATGTGGCCGCGGCGCTGGAAAAATCGTTACCGCCCGACTGGGAAATGGTGAACTCCGGCGGACACGCCTCCTGGTTCTTCGCGCAGATGCCTTCGCGTCCCTACGAGCGGTTCCTCACCATCCGCGAGTTCGGCGCGATCGGCAACGGCATTTCGTACGCCATCGGCGTGGCCGCCGCGCGCCCGGACCGCACCGTTGTGCTGTTCGATGGCGACGGCAGCCTGATGATGCATGTGCAGGAAATGGAAACGATCAAGCGTCACGGGCTGAAAATCCTGATCGTCGTGATGAACGATGGCGCGTATGGCTCCGAGGTGCACAAGTTCCGTTCGGAAGGATTGCCCGAGGAGGGCTCGGTGTTCGGCTACTGCGATTTCGCCGGCATCGCACGCGGACTTGGACTACCTGGCAGAACGTTCAAGAGCCTTGCTGAGCTGCCGAATGCGATCGCGGAATTCGCCAAAACCGGTGGCGCCGCAGTCTGGGATTTTCATGTCTCGGACAAGGTGTTGTCGCCAACGATGCGCCGCGCGCATCCGCATCCTTCAAACGCGAAATAGGGAGCCGTCGCGCGCTTGCAGTCCCATTGCAATCCGACTACCCTTGCTCTGCAAAAAAATGAATGCGGGTCACAGACGAGGGGACGGGTGGACGCGAATTTCTGGTTGACGCAGCTGTTCAACGGTCTGTCCTATGGTGCGCTATTGTTTTTGCTTGGCGCCGGGCTGTCGCTGATATTCGGTGTGATGCGCATCGTCAACCTCGCGCATGGATCCTATTTTCTGCTCGGCGGCTATGTGGCGATATCGGTGATCAAGTTCACCGGTTCATGGCTCCTCGCCATTCCGGTCGCCGCATCGGTTGTAGCCCTCCTGGGTCTCTTGATGGAGCGGCTGTTTCTCAGGCAGATTGGCTTCGATGCATTGCGCCAGGTGCTGCTTACCGTGGGCTTCGCGTTCCTCTTTCAGCAGGCCGCACTGGATATCTGGGGCGGTGAAAACATGGATATCAAGCCGCCCGACTTTGTCAGCGGCACCCTGGTCACGAGCGGGTTGCATTTGCCGATCTACCGGATTTTCATGATCGGCATTGCGGCGGTCATCGGCATCGCGCTATGGCTTGCCATGGAAAAGACGCGCATGGGTGCCGCTGTTCGCGCGACCGTCGATGATGCGGAAATGGCGCGCGGGGTAGGCATTGATACTTCGCGAATCTCGATGTTCATCTTCGGGCTCGGCGCGTTTTTGGCAGCGACCGGTGGTGTGATCGGCGGCGCTTTCCTCGGCATTTATCCGGGACTCGATTTTCAGATCCTGCCGCTTGCCTTTGCGGTGGTCATTATCGGCGGCATGGGCAGTCTCGGCGGCGCAGCAGTCGGTGCACTGGTGGTGGGGCTCGCCGATAATCTCGACAAGGCGCTGTTCCCCGAGATTTCCTATTTCACGCTCTATGCGCCGATGGCGTTGATCCTCGCATGGAAGCCGACCGGTCTGTTCGGGCGCGAGTGATCCTCACCATGACACAACGCGAGAAGGTCATCACGGTAGCTGTGCTCCTCGTGTTGCTGGCGGCCATCGATCATCGGGAAACGCGTCGTATCTGTCCTTAGAATTCGCGCCGGCACGAAACTGAGCGGTCGCTACGAGATTTTTACGATTTGTTGTCACCCGCATCTCGGGGAAACCCGAACGCGGTGACCAACCGTGGCTTCAGAAAGGTGATGACGTTCTGAATCTATTTCGCCCCGATCCATACGATTTGGATCCCGTGCGGTTCGAAGCTGCTCTGCCCGCTTTCACGTTTGAACACCGCGAATGCGGGCTGACCGCTTGCGACGGTTGGGAGCAATCGAAATTGGCGCTCATTGGCGAACACCCGTCCACGCAATGCAGCGGTGATGGCTGGATGCCCCTCGAACCAAGTGGGATAAGGCGGCATTGAAAAGCTCGCCTCTTCGGCGAGCAGTGCTACGAGCGCGTCGATGTCGCGGCTTTCCCACGCGCGCACGTACCGCGCCAAGAGCACCGTTTGGTCCGCATTGAGCGCAGCCAATCCCGGCGCGAGCTTCTCATGCTGGACCCGACCCAAGGTTGCGCGGGCGCGACTCAGTGCACTATTTGCCGCGGCGAGCGACATGCCAAGCATGTCGGAGTCGAAGCCTTTCGGCGTCGTCGAGTGCGCGCGCCATGCCCGTGTCCAAGCGAGCGGCCGGCCCGATGAACTCCGGAACGCTGCGTCGTGGATGTCTTTGCAGGAGCGTCAGGCACGCATTCGTGGCGATGCGATAAAGCCAGGTGCGCAACGCCGCGCGTCCTTCGAATGGAGGATGCGCCTGCCATGCTCGCATCATTGACTCCTGCATCGCATCCTCCGCTTCCGTCCATGATCCGAGCATCCGATAACAATGGGCGAGCAACGCACGCCGGTGAGGGGCAGCGAGGGTGTCGAAATCGTTGGCCTGGGTGGGCATCGGTGTCGGGTCGTTAATCATGACGCACGCGGGCCAGGAGCGAGGGAACGTGAATATAGCCGCCACGCGATTCGCCACGGTATTGACCGGCAACAACGGATTCGCCGATAGCACTTCAGCGCTGCCGGCAATGTGCGCGATCGGTGCGCAGGAGCCCGCGTGGTGGCCGGGGTGTTTAGTGCGACGGCTAGTTTCTGCATCGCGGTCTTCGGAAGGATGAAGCGGTAGGTAGGTCGATGCAGGTTGGTCGATGCAGACGCCAGCGTTCAACGAGTCCAATATAATGATCGA
>SHXR01000099.1 GCA_009693235.1 Betaproteobacteria bacterium
CTACAACAACCGACGACCGCATCAAAGCCTTGACGGACAGACCCCCGACACGCTTTACTTCAACCAGCCGCCGCTCGCCGCGGCGGCTTAACCTCGCAGAACCCACTTATAAAGAATTAAAAACTGTCCAACTGCGTGGGACCACCTCTCTTTGCAACGCATCTGATCCTCGCGTCGGGGAATGGGCTAAGGGGCAATCTATTGATCACGGCGGTGGTCCTTAGCGCTGCTTGGGAAGCGTGCGCATTGTTGGCCGCCATCGCGCCCAACGCGAAGACATCGCTCGCCGCCCATCTGTTTGACGTCGCGCGCATGGGCGCATGGTTCGCGTTACTCTTTTCGCTGACCTACGCGGCGGATCCCAAGCGTCCGATCACGCGCCCGGGACCATTGGCTCTGCTCATTTGCGCGGCCCTGGTCGCAGCCGCGGTGCTGCCGATCGCCAACGGCACGAATCCGGTTGTGGATCGCCAGACGATCGTTGCCCTCTTGGTTGTCTCGGTGCTTGGCCTGATGCTGATTGAACGGCTCTACCGCGCCACGCCAAGCGGAACACGGTGGCATCTCAAATTTCTATATCTCGCGATCGCTGCCGATTTCCCATTCGATCTGTGTCTCTTCGCCGATGGTGTGATGCGCGGTCGATTGGATCCGGCCTGGTGGAGCGCGCGCGGTCTCGACTATGCGCTCGTTATTCCATTGCTATCGGTGGTGGCGGCCCGCAACAAGGAATGGTCGATCGACATCGCTGTTTCGCGCAATATCGTGTTTGGATAGACCGCTTTTCTGTTGAGTGGCCTATACGTGACCGGCACTACTGCGGTCAGCTTCTACATTCTCGATTTCGGGGGCACCCCCGGCAAGGTCGTGGCACTCGTGTTCCTCTTTGCGGCGGCGCTTGGACTGGCTGTTTCGTTCCTCTCCGGATCATGGCGTGCCAGACTGCGCTTGTGGATCAGCAAGAATTTCTTTACCCGGCGTTACGATTATCGTGAGGAGTGGCTCCGCTTCACGCGCATGCTGTCATCGCCCGGTTCGACAGCCGATATCGGTGGGCGAGCGCATCGGGGTCGATCGGTTTCTCGTGAAAATCGTCGGCGCCAAGCGCGATCGCCTTGAGCGCATTCGTCTTGTCCCCCTGACCGCTCAACACCACCACTTTCGTGTGCGGGGCGACGGTCAAGATTTCCTCGATAAGGAGCAACCCCTCCGTCGGTTCGTTCGGATGGGGCGGCAAGCCCAGATCCACGGTCACGACCGACGGTTCATGCCGGCGCAATTGCGCCATGGCGGTCTCGCGGCGGTCCGCCTCGAAGCAGTCGTGGGCACTGAACAGCCAGCGCATCTGCTTTCGTAAGGCGGCGTCGTCTTCGACGATGAGCAGTGATGGGCGCTTGTCGGTCATGTCGTTTCCAATGCAGTTGACGGCATGGCACGGTACTTTCGGCGACCGGCAAGTGGACCCGGATGCAGGTGCCCGATTCCTGCTTGCTGTCGACGGTGATGTGCCCACCGATCGAATTGACGTACCGCGCGCTTTCGTATGCGCCGATCCCCATTCCCGAATTTTTTGTGCTTTGAAAGGGTTTGAAGAGGTGTTCGCGGATGAATTCGGGCGACATGCCTATCCCGGTGTCGGTGACCGCAACGACCGCAAATTCGCGCTCCCTAAAGCTTCGTACCAGCACCTTGCCGGTGACAGACGTCGCATCAAGGCTATTTGAATGAGATGACCGATCACCCGTTCAAGTCGATCGGCATATCCCAACGCTTGGGATGCGGCGTTGAGTTGAAGCGTGAGCCGTGCATCCCGTTTCATTTTGGCGCTGCAGCATGGCGGATGATCTCGTCGAGACTCACCGCAGTCGGCTGATCAATCAGCACGGTCCCTGCCGTCAGTTGCATGAGCAGACGCTGCATGCGGATGGTGACATGCGTTACCGTTTCAAGCATGTCGCGCTGGAATTCCGGATTGGCCGCGTGCCGCTCCGCGTTTTTGATCGTCAGAGAGAGCTCCGCGACCATATTTTTCAGGTCATGCACGACGAATGCCGACATGCGATTGTAGGCGTCTAATTTTCTCGCCTCGAGCAAAGCCTCCTCGTTACGCTGCTGGATCAGATAGCTCGCGGCCTGGTGCGCGGCCGTCTCGATTAGCGCCACAACCTCCCAATCGAGTTTGAATTGCACGCGCGGTGTGGCAAGGACGACAAAGCCGACCAACTCGTCCCCCGGCTTGAGCGGGATGACGAGCCACGCCTTCTCGAATTCGCGAAGCCACTCGGGCAGTTCCGGATTGGCTTCCATTCGATCAACGGGGTCAAGGCTGCTTAGGTCGAGCAATGCACCAGATCGCGCGAGCAGCGCCACGAACGCGCTTTCCACCGGCTCTCGGCTTGTGACGGCTGGAACATCGAGGCGGGCGAATTGGACATAGTGGTCGTTCTCGTCCAATAGCCACAGCGCGCCCCCAGTGCTCTCGACCAGATCGCCCAGCGCGACCAGACATCGCCTTGATTGTGGAGCGCGCGTTTCGGATGTCGGCTTTGCAGGAAGAAAACCACCGGCTCAAAAACAAGCTGGAGCATGAACCGCTCGGCGGCATCATCTCCGCCGATCCTGGCATGATCGAGATTGGACGCATGGTTAGTCGACTGGCGTCCACCGACGTCACCGTCACGTTGATCGGCGAGTCCGGCACCGGCAAGGAGTTGCTGGCTCGCGCCCTCCATGAGCTGTCGCCCCGACGGGCGCACCGGCTCGTCGCGATCAATTGCGCGGCGATTCCGGAGAACCTCATCGAGAGCGAACTGTCGGATATGAGAAGGGCGTTTTCACGGGCGCGGCCCGTCAAACGCTTGGCAAGATTGAAATCGCCCATCGCGGCACACTTTTTTGGACGAGATCGGCGACTTGCCGCTGTCACTGCAAGCCAAACTGCTCCGCTTTTTGCAGCGGCGCGTGATCGAACGGGTTGGCGGACGAGAGGAGATCCCGGTCGATACGCGCGTCGTGTGCGCCACCAATCGGTCTTTGCGAGATCTCATCAGCGCCGGTCGCTTTCGCGAAGACCTGTACTACCGACTCTGTGAGATCACCGTTGACATCCCTCCGCTCAGGAAGCGCATCGGCGATGCGGTGCTTCTTACCCACGCTTTCGTAAGACGGATAGCGGCCGAGCATCGGCGCGGAGCGATGAAGCTGCAGCCCGATGCGCTGCGGGCGATCGAGGCGCATAACTGGCCGGGGAACGTGCGCGAACTGGAGAACGTCGTAAAGCGGGCCGTGATCATGGCCGAATCGACCATGCTTGGTGCGAGTGACTTTGGCCTTGTGCCGGCGCCGGGTGAAGACGAAGTACTACTCCTTCGTGATGTCCGTGACCGCGCGGAGCGGGAGGCGGTGCTGCGCGCGCTGGCGCACGCCAATGGAAACATACGGAAGGCTGCCGAGCTGCTCGGTGTGAGCCGGCCGACCTTTTACGATCTGATGAGCCGGCTTGCTGTGCATTAAAGGAAGAACCATGTCTACCGATAACAATCGATTTGTTCTATATGCCGGCCATTACGTGCGCGTGCGGATCATCGCGGCTTCGCTCATTGCGCTCGGTCTGACAGCCTGTTTCGACAAGTCAGCCGACGAATATGTTGCGTCAGCGAAGCGTTACGTCGCGAAGAAGAACAACGCAGCAGCGACGATCGAGCTTCGCAATGCGATCCAAAAGGCGCCAAAGCATGCCGAAGCGCGCTTCCTTCTTGGCGCCTTGTTCCTCGAACAAGGCGCGCCGGGCACCGCAGAGGCCGAACTGCGCGGGGCGATCGCACTTGGGCGGGGCGGCGAAGACGTGCAACTCGCGCTTGCCAATGTTCTTATCAAGACCGGCAATGTCGCCCAACTGATCAGGGAGTTTGCGGGTAAGACATTCACCGACCCGGAGAAAGATGCCGCATTACGCCTGCATCTGGGCAACGCCTATTTGTCAATCGCCACCCCGTTCAGCGTCGCCTTGGTAAATTGGCGTCCTGGCGTAATATTGGGCGGTTCACAAGGAGGAGCACAGCATGAAGATTCTTCGTTTTGACGATTGGAAGACCGGTCTCCTGATTGAAGGGCAAGGGGATGCGCAGGTGTTGGATATCGGCGCGAATCTCGACTTGTTTTATGGCCATGATGCAACGAGTGCGGCGCTCATCGAGAAATTGCTGGGCGCTGAGGGCACCGCGAGTTGGGTGCCGATGATCGAGAATTGGGACGGCGCGGGCAAGGTTCTGCAGGCAATGCAGAAACTCGCCAGCCCGGCCGGTGGCTCGCGCTTGGCTTTGAAACCGCTTGCCGCGGTGGATCTGCGCGCACCAATGCCATCGCCCCATGCACGCATCTTCGCGCTGGGCGGCAATGTCGCCTCCCATATGGCGGCGGCGATGACCAAGATCTCCGGCAAGACCGTCACTGCCGAAAGCATCATCGCGGAGCGCCGCCAAGGGCTGCCGCCGTGGGGGTTCCTCGTGCTGCCGGAAACCGTGGTCGGGCCGATGCATCCGGTTAGCCCGCCGGCCGGCATCACCAAGTACGATTACGAGGCGGAAGTCGCGGTGATTCTGCGTGGTGGCGGGCGCAATGTGCGCGCGAGCGATGTGTCGGTGTGGGGCTTCACTGCCTGGAACGACTTGAGCATTCGCGATGGCAGGCTAGGGATCGGCCAACCGATTCATCGCGGTGCGTTCAACTGGGCGATGGAAAAGAATTTCGACACTGGCAACTCTTGCGGACCTTGGGTGGTCGTCGATGAGCCGCGCAATCCCATGAAGCTCAGGGTGCAGATGCGGGTGAATGGCGTGACGCGTCAGGACTGGTCGACCGAAGAGATGATGTACAGTTTTGGCGACACCGCCGAGTTTCTTTCCAAATACGCGACGCTCAAGGCGGGCGATATCATCTGCTCAGGCACCGGGCATGGCACTGCGGCGGAATACGGTGCAGATGGCGATCGTTGGCTGAAGCCTGGCGATAAGCTCGAGGTCGAAGTGGAGGGCGTTGGTATCTTGAGGAATGACGTGGCTGCGTGGTAGTTATTTAGGGAAACGCTGATTAAGCTAACCCGTGTAATCAGCGTGCTCAAATATTCAGGGAGTTACGAGGGGGCGAGCCCCCTTGTTCAGTGATTCCTTAGGGATGCCGCGCGCATAGATCAGGCATCGACCGTGGTAGGCGGGGGAGTGCATCGACGCGGCCAAGTCGATGCGTTCCTCTTGCATCAGAAAGCCGCCGGCCGCCATTTGTCGATGGAATGCGGCGCGATTGCTGCGATTCGGATCGATGATCCACACCGCCGCGTGAGGTGATGCATGGCGGGCGATGAAGCCGGCGAGGTCGGCATTGTCATCTCGCTCGTAGAGCAAATCGCTGCCGATGATGAGATCGTATTCGCCGGCCACCGCGTTTGATCGTCCGATGTGATCGGGCGAGGCCCAGTTGCCGTGTTGATACTTCATTGGCGCAAGAGCGTTTACGCGCAAATTCTCCTTGAGAAAGCGCTCTGCAAGCGGATGACGATCGCTCGCAGTGACATCGGCGCCGCGCCGGTGGCCAACGAGGCTTGCCAGCGCAAGGCCACAACCGATTTCCAAAATGCGTTCCGCGGGCACTACGGGGTGCTCCGCCATGCGGGCCGCCAAGTGCGCACCTGAGGGCCATAATAGACCGAACAGCGGCCATAGTGCCGACGAGATGCCTAGGCGCTCTGCATCTCCATCGGGATCTGCGTATTGCAAACGATCGAGCAGCGAGCGGATGATCAGATCATCGACACCTGCGACCGCGATGATTTCCTGCTTGGTTGCATAGCCTGACATGCGCGGAGTCGAAGCCTCATCGAGGCATCGATGCGGGGACGGAACGGCCAGTATGGGGCTTACTCGGGTTAGGCGTGCCGCAATTGGACACGGAATACTGCCCAGACTACCCTCTTAGCGCGTAGGCCTCATCAATCACGCGCATCGCGCGCAAACAATCGTTGACCCCAATCGGTGGTGGCGCGCCCCGCTGCCAACAATCGAGTGCGTCGCGCAGTGTCGTGAAATAGGGCGCTTCGAGTTCGGTTGCGGGCGTGATCTCGTCGCCGTCCGCGGTGGCGAGCTTCATCACGCTGTCTTTCACGGTGAGGATGCCGTCGCGCCCAGCGATTTTCCATTCACCATCGGTCCCTACACGCGGAAAGCAGTTCCCGACCTCGATCGTGCCAAGAATGCCGCTGGCGGACCGCATCAGCACCGAAGCGTAGTCCTCGACCGCCCGGCTATGCGCGCGGCGGCTGAACTGCGCGCCGGTGACGCGGGCATCCTCGCCAGTGAGATGCAGGAAAAGATCAATGCCGTGCGGACCCAAGTTACGCAGACAACCGCCACCCGCCTCGGCAGGGTCGAGCATCCAGGCGCTGTCCCATGCCGGATAGCGTGCCGGACCGGGACGATTGATTCGCGAATAGAAATGCGAGAGGGGCCCTAAGCGCCCCGTGGTCAGCAGTTCATGCGCGCGGATCGCGAAGGGTTGATAACGCTGCGCAAGCGGCACCGCGATATACGCTTCGCGTTGCGCCGCTTTCTCGGCGATAGCCTCGACTTCACCGGCATTGACGCCCAGCGGTTTTTCCATCAAAAACGGATAGCCCGCGTCGATCAGGTCATGCGCGATGCGCGCCATTCGCCGGTGTCGTCCAAGCGCGACCACGAAATCGGGCTTGGTCTCCTTCAGCATCTGATGGTAGTCGGTGAAGACGGGCGGATTGCCGACTGCGGCAGCGCGTTTGCGGGCAAGGCCGGCATCGCTATCTTGCACGCCGACCAATGCCACGTCGGGCATCGCGACCAGATGGAGAAGGTAGGCCGCATCATAGAGGGCATGCCAGTGGCTGACTTCGATGGCTGCGACGCGAATCGTGGTTGCGTTCCCTGTCATGACGCTCCTTTCACCGCTAGTCGGGCAAGATGCGGCACTGTCGGGAGTAAATAGATCTGTCCGGTTTGGTAACAAATAGGTTGTCCGCTTTTTGGTGAATCGGTTCTTCGTGTGCCGCAAGGTCGCGAAGGGCGTAGCCCGCAGCGGCCTTGCAGCACACGCGTGATCTTCGGCCGGCTT
>SHXR01000045.1 GCA_009693235.1 Betaproteobacteria bacterium
GTGGCTTCGGAGCACGTCCCATATGAGTAGACTTCTTCATGGTGGTTGAGCTTTCTTCGGTTCAGGTTGAGGATGTCAAGAACCCGCATTCTGGGCCCTCGATCGTTTCAACCACCAACTCAACCTTCAACTACGGGCGGGACATGCTCTCGCGAATTCCTATTGCTTTGAAATGTTCCAGTAAAAATTTCCCGGGCCGGTCACCAGCCCCGTCACCCCTTTGCGCACCGCAGCAGGATTGATGTACTCACCCAGCGGCGCATGGGTGCCAATTTCGAAGGCGCGCGTCTGAATCTGTTCGGCCATGTGTTTCTTATTCGGGGATCGACTTCACGCGCGAACTGATCGCGCAGCTTTTCGATTTGTTCATCGCACGACCATCCGAACCAGGCCTTGTCGCAGGATGAATTGATCGCCGCATTGGTGAGCGGACTCCAGATATCGGGCGACACCCATGCGGTGAGAAACAGGTTCCATCCGCCTTGCGCCGGCGCCTCGCGTTTGGCACGGCGCGATACCAGCGTATTCCAATCCATCGATTGCAGATCCACCTTGAAGCCTGCTTGCCGCAACTGCTGCGCAGCAACATCGGGTAGTTTGCCGATCGAAGCGAGGTCGGTCGGCTTTATGATGACGATCGGTGTGCCGTCGTAGCCGGCCGCCTTCAGCAGTTCCTGCGATTTATTGAGGTTTGACTTTGATTGGATTTCGCTGCCCGTCGCGCTGCCATAGGGCGTGCCGCAAGTAAGCATCGATGCACACGGCTTGTAGTATTCCTTGATGCCAACCTGTGTACGGAGGAAAGGTTCTTGCGTCATCGCCGCAAGGGCTGCCTGGCGGATCTTCGGATCATTGAACGGCGGATGCGGATGATTGAAGCGGGCCATGTATTGAAACCCGAGGCTGTTCTGATTGACGATCTCGATGCCCGATTCCTTCCGCAACTGGCCATAGCTTTCGAAGGCGGGCCGCTCGATGATGTCGACTTCGCCTTTGATCAGCGCATTGATCTGCGTCTGCGGATCGCGGATGCCGACATGCCATTCAACGCGATCAACGAAGACCCGCTTGCCGCCCGCCGTGCCAGAAGGCGGTTCGTTGCGAGCAATGTACTTCGCATTCTTGGTATAGACGACGAGATTGCCCGGTTTCCAGTCGTCCTTCCGAAAGACATAGGGGCCACTACCGGTGTAGTCCTCTATCTGCCTGTCGGCGGGTGTGTCGGCCACGCGCTTGGGCATGATGAAAGGCACGTTCGAGGAGGGCTTGCCGAGCGCCTCCAGCATGATGCCGCATGCTTCACGCAAGAAGATGCGGAAGGTCCTGGCGTCAGGCGTATCCATTCGCTGAATGAAAGAAAACAACTTCTGGCCCATCGTGTCGCGTTTGCCCCAACGCTCGAGCGAGGCGATTACATCTTCACCAGTGACCGGTTGGTCGTCATGAAACGCGAGGCCGTTTCGCAAGGTGAACGTCCAGAGCCGGTTGTCCGGACTCACCGTCCAGCGTTCCACCATCTGCGGTCGGATCTGGCTCTTCTCGTCGGTGCCGAAAAGCGTGTCGTAGATCATGTAGCCATGATTGCGGACCATGTACTGCGTGGTCCAGATCGGATCGAGGATCGCCAGATTCGAATGGGGGACGACCTTGAGCGTCTTCGCATCCCCTTGTGCGTGTGCGAATGTTCCAATCGCGACGAGCGCTAGCGTCGCCAGCCAAGCGAGCGTTGCATGCATGGGGCTCCTCCTCTAAGTAACAATTGAACAAGGGGGCTCGCCCCCTCGTAGCTCCCCGAAAAATTTGGTCACGCTGATTGCGCGAGATAGCTTATCAGCGCTTTCCTAAGAAACGTTGCCAAAACAGTATAGCGAAGCCTGAACGAATGCCATCAAGCAGGAAACTCGCGCTGTGTCGGGCGCAGTTGTTCCAGCACCCGCGCCATGCGAAGAACACCTACGTCATCGAAGCGTCGTCCAATAATTTGCACACCGATCGGCAAATGGTCGGCGCTGTAATGCCAGTTCAGCGAAGCGGCGGGTTGCTCCGACATGTTGTAGGGAACGGTGAACGCAATATGCGGCAGCGCGTTGTGCGGATCATTGCCGGGGGCCGCAAACTCGGCTTCGTAGGGCAGGATGGGCGAGGTGGGCGAAATCACGAAATCGAATGGGGCTGTCGCCCGCACGGTCGCTTCCCGCAGGGCGAAGAGCGCATTGACGCTCCCCATCACATTGCGGCCACTAAATGCCTTGGCACGGTGGGTGCACCACTCGGTAATGAAGGGCAGGATCCGGCCGCGACGCTCAGACGATAGTTGCGCGATTTCGTTGTAAGACCGTGCTTCGAAAAAACGGCAGACACCATCTTGCAGCTCGGGCGTCAGGAACGAAGGGATTTCCTCGACCACGCAGCCGAGCTTTTCCATTGCACGGGCGGCAGCTTGGGCCGCTTCTCGGACCGCCGGGTCGACGGGCAACCCACAGCGCATATCTGGCAGGAAGGCGATGCGCTGCGTACGGGCCCACATCTCAAGATTGCCCGCGAGCGCCGCGACATAGTCGATTGGCTGATACGCGATGCTCATGAAATCGCGTGCATCGGGTCTTGTGAGTTCATTCATCAGCAACGCGCTGTCGGTAACGGTGCGAGTCATGGGACCAGTGACGCGACCAAGGAATGGCGGATTGACCGGCACGCGACCAAGCGTCGGTTTGAGGGCGAAGATGCCGCAGTGCGTGGCGGGCAATCGCACCGAGCCGCCAATGTCGGTGCCCAGATGTAGCGGACCGTATCCCGCGACCGCCGCCGCCCCGGCACCGGAGCTCGATCCGGAGGTATTGCGATCCAGCCGCCACGGGTTGCGCGTAATGCCATGCATGCTGGAAAGCCCGGACGACAGCATCCCGTAGTCGGACATCGTCGTTTTACCAAGCAGCACGCAGCCTGCTTCACGCACCCGCGTGGCCGGCGGCGCATCGGCAGCGGGCGCCGCTGCGCCTTCATTGGCTTTGGTGCCGATCGGTGCCGCGTCGCCCTTGGTATGGATGTTTTCCTTGATCGTAATCGGCACGCCATCCAACGCCGAAAGTGGGTGCTTGCCGCGCCACCGGGCTTCGCTGGCGCGGGCGTCGGCGCGGGCCTGGTCGCGATGCACGATGAACATCGCGTTGATTCTCGGCTCCCACGCTTCGATGCGCGCCAGCGCCGCTTCGGTTGCTTCGACCGGAGACAGTTCGCCGCGTGCAAAGGCGCGCGAGAGATCGGTGGCGGAGAGGTTGGCGGACATCATCACTCCAGTTCGCTCGGCAGGCGAGGGGCTCATCATAACGTGAAGTGTTATTGACGCCGGGATGTTGACCTTCATGCGATCGATGCCCGGGGCAAGTATGATGAGGGTCCCGCAGTGACCACGAGGACTCGCCATGGGCAAAATGGAATTGGATCTCAACGCGTACTGGGTCCCCTTTACGCCGAATCGCCAGTTCAAGAGTGCACCCCGCATCGTGGTGAGCGCGAAGGACATGCACTACACCACGGATGACGGCCGCGAAATACTCGACGGGACGTCCGGGCTCTGGTGCGTGAGCGCCGGGCACCGCCGGCAGCCGATCATCGACGCGGTCAAGGCGCAGTTGGACGAGCTCGACTATGTCGCCGCGTTTCAGATGGCGCATCCCAAGGTTTTCATGGCGGCACAGCGGATCGCCGATCTTGCACCTGCCGGGCTCGACCATGTGTTTTTCACCAACTCGGGTTCCGAGGGTGTCGATACCGCGCTCAAGATCGCGCTCGCCTATTGGCGGGCCAAAGGGCAGGGCCATCGCACGGTGCTGGTCGGCCGGGAAAAGGGGTATCACGGCGTTGGCTTTGGCGGCATCTCGGTGGGTGGGATTCCTGCTAATCGCAAAGTGTTCGGCAGCATGCTGCCCCGCGTCGATCATATGCGCCACACCTTCGTGGCCGAGCATCATGCGTTTGCGCGCGGCGAGCCGGCTTGGGGTGCGCATCTGGCCGATGAGCTGGACGAGCGGATCGTGCCGCTGCATGATGCCTCGAACATCGCGGCGGTCATCGTGGAGCCGGTGGCATGCTCCGGTGGCGTCATCATCCCGCCTGCGGGCTATCTCAAGCGCTTGCGCGAAATCTGTACCAAACACGGCATCCTCTTGATATTCGATGAGGTGATCACCGGCTTTGGGCGCTTGGGCAAGAATTTCGGCGCCGACTACTTTGGCGTGGTTCCCGACATGATCGTTTTTGCCAAGAACGTGACCAATGCGCAAGTGCCAATGGGCGGCGTGATCGTGAAGAAAGAGATTCACGATGCGATGATGAATGGTCCGGAGCATGTCATCGAGCTGTTCCATGGTTACACCTACTCAGGGCATCCGCTCGCCTCGGCGGCGGCGCTGGCGACCATGGATCTCTACCGCGATGAAGATCTGTTCAATCGCGTCGCGACGATGGCCCCTTACATTGAGAACGCGGTCCATTCAATGAAAGATTTGCCGGATGTGGTGAGCGTGCGCAACATCGGGCTCATCGGCGCGGTGGAACTCGCGCCGCGGGACGGCGTAGCGGGCAAACGTGGCTACGACAACTTCATCGAATGCTTCAAGCAAGGGGTGCTGGTGCGAGCGAGCGGCGATGTTATGGTGTTCGCGCCGCCGTTCATCGCCGAGAAAAAGCACATCGATCGGATGACCGAGACGCTTGCCGCATCGATCAGGAAAGTCGGTTGACGGGCGTGTCTGGCCGGTAGAAGGATTGGCGGTCCGGGAGCTTTCCCATGGCCTTGCAGATCCTTTTGAACGCTTTGGCGTTGGGCGCGGCGTATGCGCTGCTCGCGTTTGGTTTCGTCTTGATCGTCAATGCGACCAGCGCGGTGAACTTCGCCCAAGGCGACATGGTGATGGCCGGTGGTTATGTCGCGATCGCGGTTGCATCAATTGCCCCAATGCCGGGCATTGCATTGCTGCCGTTCGTGTTGGTGGCGATGATCGTGGTAGGACTCCTGTCATCGCTCGTCGCCTACTTCCCGCTCAAGAGTCGCCCGCCGGTGTCGGTGTTCGTCTCGACGATCGCACTTGGCATCATTCTCCAAAATACCGTCAACGTGCTGGCGGGCGCCGCGCCGCGCGCGGCCCCAGCGCTGTTTGGCGACGGACAGTTGGCAATGGGCGGCGCAAGTATTGCGATCCAGTCCATTGCCGTCATTGGCGTTGCAGCCCTATTGATCGCTGGCCAATGGTGGCTCTTCGCGCGCACCGCAATTGGCCGTGCGTTGCGGGCCACTGCGCAGGACCGCGTCATGGCCGAAGCGCTTGGCATTCGCGCCAATCGCATGATTGCACTCACGTTCGGCTTGGCGGCGGCCCTGTCAGGGGCGGCCGGTCTCTTGCTTGCCAATACGTTTTTCGTGAGTCCGAGCGACGGCACCAACTACATCATCAAGGCCTACATCTCGGTCACCATCGGCGGATGGGGCAGCTTGACCGGCGCTGCATTGGGCGCATTGTTGGTTGCACTGTTCGAGGTGGCCTATCCGCAGATCCCGATTCTCATCGGCTTGACGGAATCGTCCACCGCGGTAACGCAAGTTGTCTTCTCGCAGACGACCGGCACCATTCTTCTCTATGTTGCGGTGCTTATCATTCTGTTCGTACGGCCCCAAGGGATCTTCGGTGAACTCGCACAACGCCGTGCTTGAGAGCCACCTCCGCGCGGGCACCTCATTGCGACGATGGCGCTGAAGCTCTCCGGCATGGGAGCGCTTGCCGCGCTTGCCATAGGGGGGCTGATTGCTTGGCCATTCGTGTTCAGCTCTTCGTACGATTTGCGGGTCTTCACGCTCGCCGGCATTTTCGCAATCAACACCCTTGGCTACCAGTTCGTATTTGGTCATGCAGGCGCCCTTGCGCTGACGCAAGGCACGTTTTTCGGCTTGGGTGCTTACATCGCAGGACTCACCGCGCTGGAATTTGGTTGGACCTTTGCGGAGACGGTTCTACTTGCCGTCGCTGGTCCGGTCATGATGGCGGTAATCATCGCAGCGCCGGTGCTCCGACTGCAATCTCACTATTTCGCACTCGCCACGCTCGGGATTGGCCAAGTCGTGTTGCTCGTGGCGATTCAATGGGAGCCGCTCACCGGCGGTGCTAACGGCCGGCCAGGTGTCCCGGGAATCGAGCTATTTGGTGCGCCAGCGTTACGCGGAATATGGCTGGCTGCATTCGTGTGGGGAATCACGGCGATTGCTGCGCTGATTGCGTGGCAATCGATGCGGGGTCTCGTCGGACGCGCTTTTGCGGTGGCGCGGGAAAATGATCTTGCCGCGCTATCGATAGGCATCGACATCTGGCGCTTGCGCTGGATTGCTTTTCTCTGGTCAGCCGCCTATGCCGGACTTGCCGGCGCCCTCTATGTCCGAACGGTGAAGGTGATCTCGCCGGAAGTCCTCGAATTTCACATCATGGTGGCGGTGCTCACGATGGCGGTGGTCGGTGGGCGGACGCATGTTGCCGGGGCAGTGATCGGTGCGTTTCTGCTGGTGCACTTGCCTGAGTGGTTTCGCGGGCTCGATCGCTACTATTTGATCGCCTATGGCGTAGTGTTGTTGATGGCCATTGTCGTGGCACCGAACGGATTGGTGGGGCTCGCACAAGATTGGATGGGGCGCCGGCGGCGCGCCAAGCCCCCCGCTATACCCGTTGTGACCCGTCGAACAACGCGGCGCACCGACGGTCGGGAACCCGCATCGCTGCAAATAGAAAATATTTCCATGGCATTTGGCGGCGTGCGTGCGCTAAATCAGGTGAGTCTCAGGATTCCGCCTGGCGAAATTTTTGGTTTGATCGGCCCCAATGGCTCGGGCAAGTCGACGCTGATCAATTGTGTCTCGGGCATTTACGCGCCACAAAACGGCCGCATCATGCTGGGTGACCGCGATCTCATGCGCGAGCGTCCGCACGCTATCGCAAAGCTTGGCGTCACGCGGACGTTTCAGAACCTCAATCTCATTGATCAGATGACGGTGCAGGACAATGTGGCAATCGCGCGCTTTGCCGCGACGAAGGCGCACTTTTTTCGTGATCTCTACGATGTTCGCTCACGGCGACTCGGGCAGGCCCGGGACGAGGCGATGCAGGTGCTCGAGCGCAGCGGCATCGCGGCGTACGCGCAGGTGGAGTGTGGTGGGCTTTCCTATGGGACGAAGCGACGTGTGGAGATTGCCCGTGCTCTCGCGCTTGCGCCAAGCCTCATGCTGCTCGATGAGCCCGCCGCCGGATTGAGCAGTGCCGAACAACGGGAACTTGCCGACTGGTTGCAGGATATTCGTACTGATGGCATGACCCTGGTCATCGTTGAGCACAACATGGGATTCCTGATGCCCCTAGCGTCGCGCATGGCGTGTCTGGATCACGGCGTCGTCATTACCGAGGGAACGCCCGCTCAACTGCGCGCCCATCCGCAAGTAATCGCCGCGTACCTTGGCAATGAAGCGGTGATCGCATGACAGCCCTGCTCAATATTGAGGGGTTGTCGGCGCGCTACGGTGAGCGGATCATGCTGCATGACATCGCGCTCAGTGTCAAAGCCGGTGAGATCGTGGCAGTCCTTGGTGCCAATGGCGCGGGCAAGACGACGCTCCTCAATGCGATCATGGGTATCGGTGCAACCGTTACCGGCACGCTGCGTTTCGGATCGACTTCCCTGACCGATGTCTCGACCGCCGATCGCGCTCGGGCGGGACTTGGCTTCTCGCCGGAGGGGCGTCGCGTCTTTCCCGGCATGACGGTGCGGGAGAATTTGCTGGTGGCCAGTCGTGCGGACGCTGCAAAGACCAGCAGGCGTTTGCACGAGGTCCACGCGCTGTTCCCGGATCTTGCGGGCAAGCATGCCGCACTTGGTTGGCAACTTTCCGGTGGTCAGCAGCAGATGCTGGCAATTGGTCGCGCCATGATGACCGGGCCGCGGCTTCTCTTGCTCGATGAACCTTCCCTTGGGTTGTCGCCCCTGCTGGCGGGTGAGGTCATGGGGAAAATTGTCGCGTTGCAAAAGCTCGGCGTCGCGGTGCTCCTGGCTGAGCAGAATGTGGTCCGTGCGCTCGCCATCGCAGATCGGGGCTATGTGCTCGAGCTGGGACGCATCGTCACGGAGGGATCACCGGATATCTTGCGCGCGGATCGGCGTGTCAGGCAGGCGTTTCTTGGTGGTTGAGGTCCGCGCCATCTAAAACGCGATATAGTCAAAGAGCTATATCGATCGTCGGCTAGAATCCCGCATGAACCGGTTGACATTCCTTGTTGTAGTTGCCGTTGCACTGCTCGGTGATGGCCTTGTGCAAAGCGGCTATGCACAAGGCAAGCCGCTTCGCATTGCCGCGGCGAGCGACCTGAAGTTTGCGTTGACGCCGCTTATTACGCGCTTCGAGAAGGAATCAGCGGCGTCGGTGGTGGTGACGTTCGGCGCCTCGGGTAACCTGGCACGGCAAATCCAGCAAGGCGCTCCGTTTGAAGCGTTCATGTCGGCGGATGAATCCCTCGTTCATCGGTTGGTCGAGTCGGGCCATGCGCGCGATGCGGGATTTATCTACGCAATAGGGCGCTTGGCGGTTTATGTCTCGAATACCGCCAAACTGACGCCAGATGAGAATCTCGTTGGATTACGCAAGGAATGGCACACCGTGCAGAAGTTTGCGATTGCCAATCCCGAGCGCGCCCCTATGGGCGTGCGGCCCGCGAAGCGCTCGCGAGCCTTGGTCTGTGGGAACTCGTGAAACCGAAGATCGTCTATGGAGAGAATGTGACCCAGGCGGCGCAATTCGTGAGCACTGGCGCCGCGCAAGCAGGGTTAATTGCTCATTCATTGGCCATCGCGCCTGAGCTTTCCAGCGTCGGGCGATATGTGGTGTTGTCCGCTGTACTGCATCAACCGCTACGCCAACGCGCCGCGCTGATGAAGAATGCCGGGCCGCTTGCGTCTGACTTCCTCCGCTTTCTGCAACGACAGGATACGCGTGAGTCGCTGCGAGCCGCGGGCTTCTCAGTGGCGCCGGATTGAAGATGGACTGGGAAGCGGGTCGATCATCGTTTGCACTCGCGGTGGTGACGGCGATTGTTTTGATCCCGTTTGGCATACTGCTTGCGCGCTGGCTGGCGTTCACACAGCACCGCAGTAAAGTGATCATCGAAGCGCTCACCATGCTGCCCTTGCTCTTGCCACCGACCGTGATCGATTTCTACATGCTCTCCGTATTCGGCCGTGGTTCGCCGATCGGCGCATGGCTTGATCAGGTGATGGGTGTGCAACTCGTCTTCACCTTTGAGGGATTTGTGTTCGCCAGCATGCTGATCAACATCCCGTTCATGGTGCAGCCGCTTCAGCGTGCATTCGCCGCGATTCCAGAGGATGTGCGGGAGGCGGCATGGGTCTGTGGCCTCTCGCATTGGCAAACCTGGTGGCGTGTGGAACTTCCGCTTGCATGGCCGGGCTTACTGGCCGGCATTGCCTTGACGATCGCGCATACGCTCGGCGAATTCGGCGTCGTCCTGATGGTAGGGGGCAGTATCGCGGGTGAGACCAAGACCTTGTCGATCGCCATTTATGATCGGGTGCAGAGTTTCGACAACGCCGCCGCCGCATTAATGGCGGTGACCCTGGTCGCATTTTCCATTGTCGCGATTGCAGTGGTGCTTACTACCGGCGCACCGAGCGGCCGATCGCGCGAACCATCGCCATGAATTAGCTGTCCGTCAAGCTGGTGCAAGACGATCCGATTCGCCTCGCGGTGGAATTTTTCTGCGATGCCGGGGAGTTGGTTGCGCTGGTGGGGCCGTCCGGCAGCGGCAAAACCACCATCTTGAAAGCGATTGCCGGATTGGTGAAGACGCGTAATGGCCACATCAAAGTGGGCAGCGTGGAATGGTTTGAAGTGGAGCGTGGGTTGGATCTCGAGCCGCAGGCTAGGCGGGTCGGATTGGTCTTCCAAAGCTACGCCTTGTTCCCGCATTTGACGGCGGAGGATAATGTCGCAATCGCGATGCAGGGGGATCGTGCGCGTGCCCGCGATTTGCTCGCACGCGTCAATCTGGCCGGGCTCGAACATCGTAAGCCCGCTGCGCTCTCGGGCGGCCAGCAGCAGCGGGTGGCACTGGCCCGTGCGCTCGCGCGTGATCCGGCGGTGCTGTTGCTCGATGAACCCTTTTCGGCCGTCGATCAGGCAACGCGCCAGACGCTTTACCGCGAACTGGCGGCGCTGCGGCGTTCGCTCTCATTGCCGATCGTATTGGTGACGCATGATCTGTTTGAAGCACGCATGCTCGCCGATCGCATGGTGATTCTCGATCATGGTGAAACGATGCAAAGCGGCACGCCCGCGCATGTCTTGTCACGCCCACGCAATGCGCGCGTGGCCAAGTTACTGGGGATCACGAATCATTTTTCAGGTGTGTTCCGATCTGCACCTGTTGGTGAAACGATGGGCACCTTGTATTGGGGGCCGAACGGCGAGGGCATCGCCTTGCGAACGCATGACAAGCGGCGGCTGCCCGATGGCCAGCGCGTCATCTGGGTCATCGCCGGGGAGTACCTTGGGTTGCAGACAACACCCGGTGAAAACGGTGACACCATCGAGTGCCGCCTTGGTGATGTGCTGCCACTTGGCGAAATCACACAGTGCAAAGTCAGGATCGCCGCGGCACCGAGCGATACGGTAACGGTCAACGTCCCGACCCGGTTCATCGTTGATCACCGGCTCGTAGTGAGCATGCCGGTCTGGTTACATCTTGATGTGGCGGGCATTCACATCATGCCCACGCGCTCGGTTGAGAACGCTCGCTGGTCAGAACCCGACCGCTAGGCTGTCACGACGGGCGTCGGAACACGCGGCGTAGCCTGAGTCCAGCTTACGAATGATCTGCGAGCAACCGTAATCAAAGTAGCCGTCGGGCATCGCCTTGATGTCGTGGCCGCGGCGCGCGAGTTCTTTGAGGGTGCCTTCCGGGAAGCTGTTTTCGCAATTTATTTCCAGGCCGCCGACGAATCGAAAGCGCGGCCCATCGATGGCCGCTTGCGGACCTTGACCATAATCGGCCATCCGTACGACGAGCTGCGTATGACCTTGCGGCTGCATATTGCCGCCCATCAAACCAAAGCTCATCAGCGGCTGCCCATTTTTCGTGATGAAGGCCGGGATGATCGTTTGAAACGGGCGTTTGCCCGGTGCCACTTGATTGGGATGACCCGGCGTTAGGACGAATCCATTGCCGCGATTTTGCATGCTGATGCCGGTCTCGGGAACGACACAACCGGAGCCGAAGCCGGCGAAATTCGATTGGATCATCGACACCATCATGCCGCTTGCATCGGCTGCGGTCAGATAGACCGTGCCACCGGTTTTCGGCGGCTTGCCATGCGAAAAGATCTGCGCGCGCTGCATGTCGATCAGCTTCGCACGCTGTTTCAAATAATCCGGATCAAGGAGTTTCTGTGCATCGAATTCAAGCGTTTTGGGCTCACTGACATATCGATAAGCATCGGCAAAGGCGAGCTTCACGACCTCGATCTGCAGATGGGTGCTGTCGGCCCCATCGACCGGATAGCGATCGATCTCGAAATTCTTGAGGATGCCCAGCGCGATAAGGCATACGATGCCTTGGCCGTTCGGCGGTAATTCATGGACGGTGAGATCGCGGTAGTTCATCTCAAGCGGCTTGACCCACTCGTTGGTGTGGGCAGCAAGATCGGCGACGGCCATGACACCGCCATTGGCCTGCGAATGCGCGGCAATTTTTTCCGCCAACTCACCTTTGTAGAACGCCTCGCCGCGTGTTTGGGCAATACGTTGCAAGGTTTTCCCGGCGTCGGGAATGCGAAACAACTCGCCAGGCTGCGGTGCCCGCCCGTTTGGCATGAAGTACTGGCTGAAGCCAGGCTGCACTTTCAGCTCGTCGATTTGCGTGGCCCAGCGGCGGGCGACGAATGGCGACACCAAGAAACCTGTTTCGGCATACTCGATCGCGGGCGTAAAGAGCGAGTCAAACGGCAGCTTGCCGAATTTTTGCGAGAGATCAACCCAGCCCGCGACGCATCCTGGCACGGTGACACTATTCCAGCCCCGCATTGGCATCGATGAACGGCCGGTGAAATATTCGGGCGTCCACTGGGCCGGTGCGCGGCCTGACGCGTTGAAACCGTGCAGCTGCTTACCATCCCAAATGATCGCGAACGCGTCACTGCCGATGCCGTTTGAAATCGGCTCGGTAATCGTGAGGCAGATGGCCGTGGCGAGCGCTGCATCGACCGCGTTGCCGCCTTGCTGGAGCACGCGAAGACCCGCCTGCGCGCCCATCATTTGCGAGGTGGATACGACATTGCGCGCAGTCGTCGGGTTGCGGCGTACGGTGTAGGGAAGATCCCAGGAGAGCGATGACATCGTGGTATTCCAAAAATGAGATTTGTTCGAGTTTAACGTGACGCGGTGTGGCGTTTTGGGCGGCGGATTATTTTGTCGCCGCCGCCAACGCCTGTTCGATATCCCAGAGAATATCGTCGACCGATTCGATGCCCACCGACATGCGCACCATGTCCGGAGCGACGCCAGCCTTGATTTGCTCTTCTTCCGACATCTGGCGATGTGTCGTCGATGCGGGATGGATGATGAGCGTCTTCGCATCGCCGATATTGGCAAGATGGCTCATGAACTGCGCTGCCTCGATGAACTTCTCACCCGCCTTGGCACCGCCTTTCACACCGAACGCAAGCAGTGAACTGGCACCCTTGTTGAGATACTTCTTTGCCAGTGCGTGATAGGGGTCGGACGCCAAGCCCGGGTAGCAGACAAACGTCACGCGCGGATCGGCCGCCAAGTGGCTGGCAATCTTCATCGCGTTATCGCAGTGCCGGTCCATGCGCACATGCAAGGTCTCCAGACCCTGCAGCAGTTGCCATGCGTTGAAGGGCGACAACGATGCGCCGAATGTTCGCAGCGCTTCCATGCGTGCCCGCATGGTGTAGGCAAAGTCGCCGAAAGTTTCAAAGAACCGCACGCCGTGATAGCCGCGCGACGGCTCGGTCATCCCGGGAAACTTGCCGTTGTCCCACGGAAATTTACCCGACTCGACAATCATCCCGCCCATGGTCGTTCCATGCCCACCGATGTACTTGGTGGCCGAGTGCACAATGATGTCGGCGCCCCATTCGAACGGGCGGCAAAGATAAGGCGATGGCACCGTGTTATCCACCATGAGCGGAATGCCGTTGGCGTGCGCGATGTTGGCGACTGCTTCGATATCGAGCACATTGATCCGTGGATTGCCAAGCGTCTCTGCATACACGACACGCGTCTTGTCGGTGATCGCCTGGCGAAAATTCTCCGGATCATCCGGTTGGACGAAGGTGGTGTTGATGCCAAGTTTGCGCAGATTCACATCGAGCAGGGTGTAGGTGCCGCCATAGAGCGTGCTCGCGGCAACGACATGGTCGCCCGCCTGCAAGAGCGTAAGAAGTGCCGTCATCTCGGCTGCCTGACCGGTTGCCGTGGCGACTGCCGCGCGGCCGCCCTCAATGGCGGCAACGCGCTCCTCCAAGACGGCGGTGGTCGGATTGGAGAGCCGCGTATACACATTGCCGAACGTTTGCAGATTGAACAGACTCGCTGCATGTTCGGCCGAATCGAACACATAGGATGTAGTTTGATAAATCGGCACTGCGCGGGCGCCAGTTGCTGCATCAGGAATTTGCCCCGCATGTAGACAGAGCGTTTCGATACCGTAAGGTCGGTCAGCCATGATCGTCGTCCTGGGGAATCAGTAGGGCAGCCATTGCGGTCGCTTGGCGGAGATGACTTTGGTGTTGACGCCGACCCAGCCCAATCCACCAAAGAGTCGGCCGTGCTCGATTTTCACGCAGCGATCGATGACCGTGTCGAGGCCGGCCGCTTCGGCTTTCTTGGCGGTATCAAAGTTTTTCACGCCAAGCTGTTGCCAGAGCACGCGTGCGCCGATCGCAATCGCGTCGTCGCAAATCGAGGGGATGTCTGCGGTCTTGCGAAAACAATCGACGATATCCACCTTGAGCGGAACGTCGCGCAGCGATTTGTAGCACTTTTCGCCCAGCACCTCGTCGTATTGCGGATTGACCGGAATCACGCGATAGCCGTGTTCCTGCATGTATTTGGCGGCGAAATAGCTCGGACGGTACCAATTGCCCGATAGTCCTACCACGGCAATGACGTGATTTTCCTTGAGCACGCGCCGCAGGCCGGCGATGTCGTCGATCATCGATGAGGCTCCTTGGAGCATTGCATTGGACCAATGATACGCGTCCGCCCTCACTGACATCTCTGACCCGTGCCAGAATTGCAGACATCCCGTCCTGGAGTGATCAATCATGTCCGACACGCACGCCTTACGCTGCTTTGGCGAATCGCTCGCCGCACGCGCCGTGCGTAAGATCGATGGACGTGCGCCGCGCGTCGTCTATGTGCGAGACGGTGCGGCGACTTTTCGCGCCGGCGGGCAGGTCGCAACGATGGTAGCGAACGGTGCTTGGTTTGGCACCGATGCCTGTGAGATCACCGCCGGGGCCAATGGCGCGGCGATCATCGAATGGCATTTATTGCCGCTTGGAACGGCCACGCCGAATCGTCCATCGTTACTCGATGCGGGTATCAAGCTTGACCGGGCCGAGCGCTATCTCATGCGCTGCGATCGGGTTGATTTTCCACTCGGTGGGATCGCCTACACGCACACCCATCGTGGGCCGGGCGTTCGCTGTCTCCTCACCGGGACGATCACCGTGAAGGTAACCGGCACGGAGCATAACGTTCAGCCGGGACAGGCGTGGTTCGAGGCGGGGCCTGATGCGGTGTCGGCGTTGGCCTCTGCATCCGCGCCGACCTCGTTCGTGCGCGTGATGATCTTGCCCGTAGAGCTACATGGCAAGAGCTCGATCAAGTATGTTTTGCCGGAAGACCAGGACAAACCGAAGCGTCAGACCTACCAACTATTCGTCGATGATCCGCTCTGATTTACTCACCGATTTCTCAGAAGGGCACTTTGCATGAGCGATTCCACCAAGCTGCGTACCGGCGGTCAGATTCTGATTGACCAACTGAAAATACACGGTGTCACCGCGGCATTCTGTGTGCCCGGCGAAAGTTACCTGGCCGCACTAGACGCGCTCTATGACGCACGGGATACGATCCGACTGATTGTCGCGCGTCAGGATGGCAATGCGTCATTCATGGCCGAGGCGTATGGCAAGGCGACCGGCACACCGGGAATTTGTTTCGTTACCCGCGGGCCCGGCGCGACCAATGCGTCGATCGGTGTGCACACGGCATATCAAGATTCCACGCCGATGATTCTGTTCGTTGGCCAAGTGGGACGGGACATGGCGGATCGGGAAGCGTTTCAGGAAATCGATTTCCGCCGCATGTTCGGACAAATGACGAAGTGGGTGACGCAGATCGAAAGCGCCGAGCGGATCCCTGAATACGTGAGTCACGCTTTTCATACCGCGACATCCGGGCGACCTGGACCGATCGTGCTCGCGCTTCCGGAGGATATGCTGACCGATGTCGTGCATGCCACTGATGCAAGGCGTTACCAGCCGGTGCAAGCGAGTGCGTCGCTGGAAGATATGGCACGCTTGGAAACTATTTTGAAATCGGCCGAGCGGCCGCTCGCCATTCTCGGCGGCACGGTGTGGGGTGAGGCGGCGTGCGCGGATTTTCGCGCCTTTGCCGAAGCAAATGGGTTGCCGGTCGCGACGTCATTTCGCTTCCAAGACCTTTACGATAATTTCGCCGAAAACTACGTCGGAGATGTCGGCATCGGTCTCAATCCCAAGCTCGCGCAACGTATTGCCGATGCAGATGTTTTGTTCGTTGTTGGCGCGCGCCTTGGCGAGATGACAACCAGTGGCTATACGCTGCTGCAGGTGCCGGTGCCGAAGCAACGATTGGTCCATATTCATGCCGGTGCCGAGGAATTGGGAAGTGTCTATCAGGGTGAGTTGTTGATCAATGCCGGGATGCAGGCGTTCACCCGCGCTATTCGTCCGATGCGAATCGGTAACGGCGACGCATGGAAAGCATGGCGGGAAGGCGCCCGCGCTGATTACGTGACGTGGCAAGCGCCGCGGCCAAGCCCAGGTAAAGTCCAACTGGGCGAGATCGTCAAATGGCTTCGCGAGAACATGCCGGCCGATGCAATGGTGACGACCGGCGCGGGTAACTTCACTGGTTGGTTCCAGCGTTGGCTGCAATTCCGCAAGTGGCGCACGCAAGTCTCACCAACCAATGGTGCGATGGGCTATGGGGTCCCCGCAGGGGTGGCAACCAAGGTCGCGTATCCGGATCGTCTCGTCATCGCAGTGAGTGGTGACGGCGATTTCATGATGAGCGGTCAGGAGCTTGCCACCGCCGTGCATCACCAGCTTCCCGTCATTTTCATTGTGGTGAATAACGGGATGTACGGCACGATTCGAATGCATCAGGAGCGTGAATATCCGGGGAGGGTCTATGCGACCGCGCTCACTAATCCTGATTTTGGTGCGCTTGCCAAGGCGTACGGTGCCCACGGTGAGGTGGTCGAAGAGACCGCGCAGTTCGCGCCGGCCTTTGCGCGGGCCCGCGCCTCCGGGAAGCCCGCACTGATTGAATTGCGCGTCGATCCGCAAGCGATTACCACGCAGACGACCCTTGATGCGATCAGGGCGCAGGCGCTCGCCAAAGCGGCGGCAAAGTAGGGATTCGAGCGGGGTAGCGTTCGCAGCGTAGTTGGGTGCCGCTACCATTTATCGTCGTTGTGATCGACGCCATGCCCCATTTCTAGTGCGACATCGAGATCGTCATCGTTGTCTTCGAAATCATCGCCTATATCGGCTTCGCGCTCTTGCTCGCGAAGCAGCGCGATTGCCATCTCAATGACATCTTCCCGACCATCCAGTCCGTGTGCTTTTTGGTAGCGATCAATCGCCAACAGGGTGGCAGCGGGCAGGCTTAGCGTTATTTTTTCGCCGCACATTGTTTTCAAACCTCCGAAGAATTCTTGTGCGCAGCTCGCGCTGCAATGACACCAAGGCTATCGAGAGGTCGGTCAACCGTACTGCCAACTATGTTTGCCAACGATCGATGACGTTTCATCTTAGCGTGCGTTCGGTCACGCAAGTACGCATCGGGCTACGCAATCGGTGTCGCGGCGTCGCGTTGCAACACATGCTTGAGAAAGCGACCGGTGTGACTCACCGCGATGCTCGCGATTTTTTCAGGTGTGCCAATCCCAACAATCTCGCCGCCACCGTCGCCACCTTCGGGCCCGAGATCGATAATCCAATCGGCGGTCTTGATCACATCGAGGTGATGTTCAATCACGACGATCGTGTTGCCAGCGTCGCGCAATCTGCGTAGCACGCCAAGCAGCATCTCGACATCGTGAAAATGCAGACCTGTCGTGGGTTCGTCAAGAATATAGAGTGTGCGACCCGCTTCGCGTTTGGATAATTCGAGCGACAGCTTGACGCGCTGCGCTTCGCCACCGGAGAGCGTGGTGGCCGCTTGCCCGAGGCGAATATAGCCAAGGCCCACGTCCATAAGCGTCTTCAACTTACGTTCGACGACCGGAATCGCCGAGAAGAACGTATGTGCGTGCTCTACCGTCATGTCGAGCACTTCGTGGATCGATTTGTCCTTATAGAGAACGTCCAAAGTCTCGCGGTTGTAGCGCCGTCCCTCACAGATGTCGCATGTCACACACACATCGGGAAGAAAGTGCATTTCCACCTTGGCAACACCATCGCCCTCGCAGGCTTCGCAACGCCCACCTTTCACATTGAAGGAGAAGCGTCCGGCGCCATAGCCGCGCGCGCGTGCCTCCGGAAGGCCCGCAAAGATCTCGCGAATCGGCGTGAAGAGGCCGGTGTAAGTCGCCGGGTTGGAGCGCGGTGTGCGGCCGATTGGGCTTTGATCGACATTCACAACTTTGTCGAACTGATCAAGCCCGGTGATGCTTTCATGCGGTGCCGGATCATGCGCCGCTCCATTGAGTTGTCGCGCGGCTGCATTGAAGAGCGTGTCGTTGATGAGCGTCGATTTGCCTGAGCCCGAGACGCCTGTTACGCACACGAAGAGCCCAACCGGAATGTCGACCGAAACGTTACGCAGATTGTTGCCCTGCGCGCCACGTAGCGTGATCGACCGTTTGGGGTCCGGTCGTAACCGGCGGTCGGAAAACGCGATGCGCCGCGCACCCGAAAGATACTGCCCAGTCATCGATGCAGGGTTTTGCACGATCGCCTGCGGCGTACCTTCTGCGATCACCACGCCGCCGTGCACGCCCGCGCCTGGCCCAAGATCGATGACATAGTCGGCGGCGAGAATCGCTTCTTCGTCATGTTCGACCACCACCACCGTGTTGCCAAGATCGCGCAGGCTGCGCAAGGTTTCAATGAGTCGCGCGTTATCGCGTTGATGCAGCCCGATCGATGGTTCATCCAGCACATAGAGCACGCCAGTCAGTCCAGAACCAATTTGCGAGGCCAATCTGATCCGCTGTGCCTCGCCGCCAGAAAGCGTGTCCGCGGCACGGTCAAGAGAGAGGTAATCGAGGCCAACGTTGATCAGAAACCGGATGCGAGTGCCAATTTCGTGCACGATCCGATCAGCAATGACGGCCTTCTGTCTTGAAAGCGACAAATCCGCGAAAAAAGCAGCAGTGCTCTTCAGGGGCAGACGGCTCAATTCAAAGATTGCCTTGTCACCCACGCGCACATTGCGCGCCGGAACACCAAGGCGTGAACCCATGCATGCAGAACAGGCGCGACGGTTGCGAAACTTCGACAACTCTTCGCGAACCGCGATGGAATCGGTTTCCCGAAATCGCCGCTCGAGATTTGGCAGCACCCCTTCAAATGCATGTCGCTGGGTGACTGTCTTGCCGCGCTCATTCAGGTACGAGAAGGCAATGATGTCCGGGCCACCGTTCAGGATGACATTGCGTACCGCGTCTGGAAGCGATGCGTAGGGCTCATCGACATTGAAATCATAGTGATTGGCAAAACTGGTGAGCAGCTGAAAGTAGAACTGATTGCGCCGATCCCAGCCGCGGATCGCCCCGTCCGCCAGCGACAAACTCGGGTCAGCCACCACCCGGTTCGGATCGAAAAACTCAACCGTGCCGATGCCATTGCATTCGGCGCATGCACCCACCGGACTATTGAAAGAAAAGAGCCTGGGTTCCAGTGGCACAAAGGAATAGCCGCAGACCGGGCAGGCATGCTTCGCCGAGAAAACATGCGAGATCTCCCCTTCATCCCGCAGTTCTAACGCGATGGCGAGGCCCCCGGCAACGCGTAGCGCTGTTTCAAACGATTCTGATAGTCGCTGTTTTGCATCCGCGCGCACTCGCAGCCGATCGATGACGACTTCGATCGTGTGTTTGCGGTTCTTGGCGAGCTTTGGCGCATCGTCGATTTCGTACGTGGTGCCATCGATACGGACGCGAATGAAGCCTTGCCCTCGCAAAGATTGCAGCAGGTCTGCCTGTTCCCCCTTGCGTTCGCTCAATACCGGGGCGAGCACCGTGATGCGTGCATCCGCCGGCAGCGCGAGCACATGATCGACCATCTGCCCGATCGACTGCGCTTCGAGTGCCAGAGCATGCACCGGGCAGTGCGGTGTACCGATCCGCGCATAGAGCAGGCGCAGGTAGTCGTGGATTTCGGTGATGGTGCCGACCGTCGAGCGCGGATTGTGGCTGGTGGCTTTCTGTTCGATCGAAATCGCCGGCGACAATCCTTCGATTTGATCGACATCCGGCCTTTCCATCAGCTCGAGGAATTGCCTTGCATAGGTCGACAAGGATTCGACATAGCGCCGCTGGCCTTCGGCATACAGTGTATCGAAGGCAAGCGATGACTTGCCTGAGCCTGACAAACCGGTGATCACCACCAAACGGTCGCGCGGTACATCCACATTCACATTCTTGAGATTGTGGGTCCGCGCCCCGCGAATTCGGATATGTTGCATGCAAAACGGCTTGGTAGAGTGGTCGAATCAGGGAGTAAACCTGCTACTATACGAAAGAAGCGCGACGATCTGCTGCGTTACATGTGCCAATCGGTTCGTAAGGAGCCCGCTGCGCGATTTGGTTGGTGAATCAGTGGCATGTTTTCGGTGCCATGTTTTGTTTGCTTGCGTGCGGGAAATACGCTTCATCCTTCTACTCCTCAACTCAGCGTCACGTCCAGCATGCATTCCGCGGGCGCATCCTCCTCTATGACTGCGCTCGAAATCCGTGCGACATGGTCGCTTGCCTCGCTCTTTGCCCTGCGCATGCTGGGCCTCTTTCTCATTCTGCCCGTGTTTTCCGCCCACGCACCGTCCCTTTCGGGCGGGACCAACCTCACGCTGGTCGGTCTTGCGCTCGGCATCTACGGATTGACGCAGGGGATTCTGCAAATTCCGTTCGGCATGGCCTCCGATCGGTTTGGTCGCAAGCGAACGATCGTGGTTGGTCTAGTCATATTTGCCGTCGGCAGCTTTGTCGCCGCGAGCGCGACCGATATCTGGACTGCGATCTTTGGCCGGGCGCTGCAAGGCGCTGGCGCGATCTCGGCGGCAGTGGTTGCATTTCTCGCTGATCTGACGCGCGATGAGCACCGTACCAAGGCAATGGCTGTGATCGGTGGATCGATCGGATTGATGTTCGCCTTGTCGCTCGCGGGTGCTCCAGCGCTGTACAGCGTCATAGGTATGAGCGGGATCTTTGCGTTGACCGGCATTCTTTCGCTCGCTGCAATCCTGATGACACTCTATATGGTGCCCAAGGAGGCGGCGCATCGTGTGGATTCGACCCGTCCGGCACGGATGGCGCTCCTTGTTGATATTTTGCGTGGCAAGGAACTGGTTCGTCTCAATGTCGGGATCTTCGCCTTGCACGCGATGCAGATGTCGCTTTTCGTCGTGATCCCGCTTGCCTTGACCGAGCACGGTGGCATGCCGGTTGCGGATCATTGGAAAGTCTACTTACCGGTCGTCCTCATTTCCTTCGTGCTGATGGTGCCACCGTTGATGGCCGCCGAGCGTCGCGGTCGCACCAAGGCGATATTCATTGGCGCCATAGTTGCCCTGGTCGTGGTGCAGATCGCATTTCTCCTCGGCGGGGATCGCTTGTGGGTTCTATTTGCCGGCCTGCTCCTTTTCTTTGTCGCCTTCAATATCCTCGAAGCGAGCATGCCCTCGCTGGTGACCAAGATCGCGTCGGTCGCAGCCCGCGGGACGGCCATTGGCGTCTACAACACAACCCAGGCAATCGGATTATTCGTCGGCGGCGCGGCGGGCGGCGCACTGGCGCACGCGTACGGAGCGGCCGCGGTATTTCTATTCGGCCTGGTGGCCACCGCAATCTGGTTGGTGGTAGCGTTACCAATGCGTCCACCGAGTCGGACTATCCCGCCCACGGGGTCGCAGCGTCAAGCGTAACCAAGTCGTTGCGGTCAAGCAAATCCAAGCGAGGAATGAACCATGGCATCCGTCAATAAAGTGATCGTACTGGGTAACTGCGGGAAGAATCCCGAGACACGCTTCATGCCAGAAGGCGGGGCGATTGCCAACGTGTCGATCGCCACCACCTATCGGTGGAAGGATCGGGCCTCCGGCGAAAACAAGGAAGAAACCGAGTGGCATCGGGTTGTTTTTTTTGGTCGCCTTGGCGAGATTGCCGGTGAGTACCTCAAGAAAGGGTCGCCGGTCTATGTGGAAGGGCGCCTTCGCACCCGCAAATGGCAGGACAAAGAGGGTAACGAACGCTATTCAACCGAAATCGTCGCCGAGCAGATGCAGTTGCTGGGGAGCCGTGGCGCTGGTACCGGCGGTGGGGGTGGCGATATGCCGCCTCGCGAAATGGAAGGCGAACCGCCTGGCATGGGCGGCGCGCGGGCAAAGCCCGCTTCGGCTGCCGGGAAACCGGCTCAGGGCAAGCCCGCCGGTTCAGTCGCCAACATGGACGACGATATTCCGTTCTAAAGAACGATCGCCGCCTGCACCCGCGCCCGGAAAGCGTGGGTCGTCGGCAGATCGAGTAACGTTGTCTCGCCGCTCTCATAGCGCTGCTGCAGTATTTCGACCCGCGGCGCGGCCTCCTCAATCGCTTGTTCGGCCGCATGTTTGGCTTCGGTCCGGCCAGCCGCGACATCCCGCGTCAAACTCACGATCCGGGTCCTGAGGAAGCTGCGCGGTACGATCTGTTCGGCGATCGCGCCGTTCGCATGCACCATGAGCAATGGCCATTCAAACTGCCAACCATCGGCAAGGCGCTGCTCGACATACGTCTTCCAATTGCAGGCCACGTCGGTCATGCGCGCATGCAGAAAGTACGGAGCAAATCCATTGCCCTCCGCTTCCCCAAGCGTGGTGCGTGCAACCAAGGCGGGCGCATCGTCCCGCAAGGTGCAAAACACGAGTCCTTGCACGGTGGTGGTCGCTAACGGGACAAGATTATTGCCAGGCGCCTTCGCATCGGCCGGTGCCACCAGGGGCGGCGCACCGATGAACTTGCCATCGAGCGCGTACTGCCAGCCGTGATAACGACATTGCAAGACACTGCATTGGCCGGCGGGCTTCTCCACGATCATCATATTTTGGTGCCGGCAAGTGTTGCGATAAACACCCACACCGGTGTCGGCCCGCACCGCGAATATCGGCCATCCGCCGATCGTGGCGCTCACATAGTCGCCCGGATTTTCAAGTTGAGATTGCGTGCACATCGGCAGCCATTCCCGCGCGAAGATGCCGGTTTTCTCCAGCATGAAGGGTTCGCCCTTGGTGTAGGACGCAGCGGTCAGCCAGGTTGCTTGGGTCACGATTGGTTACGGATCAGCGGCGAATGGAGAAAGGGACGATATGCCAAAATATTGTATACAATCGGCCGGACAACGTAGTGTCCGCGCGCCCACTTGCAGCCGTGAAAGATCGCCTTACGGTCGCGACACTGCGAACGCATCGTATGCGATCTTTCCCCCAAACCCAGGAGGTCAATGCCATGGCAACCAGTCCATTTCGACAGCAGCTTGAAGATGCGATCAAACAGCGACATTCGGCCGTGCATCCATGGAGTGAGGCGTGGACCAGCGGAAAGTTGAACCGCCACCTGCTCGGCGAATGGGTGAAGCAGCACTTCCACTATGTGAGCTATTTTTCGCAGTGGCTCGGTACCGTCTACGCGGCTTGTCCGCACTGGGAAGTGCAGTCCTTCCTCCTGGAGAACATCGCCGAGGAAGAAGGCATGGTGGGACAACAAGGTATCGATCCGGTGCGGCATGTCGATTTATTGCTCGATTTTGCTGAAGCCTGCGGCAAGTCGCGACGCGAGATTATCGAGGCGCAGAACAACAGTGAACTCCTTCCCGAAACCCTTGGCTTGCAAAGCTGGTGTTATCGCCAGTCGCAGCGGCCGTTTGTGGAAGCGTTGGCCGGCCTTCTGGTCGGGCTCGAATCGCAGGTTCCGGTGATCTACGCGAAGACGACGCCGCCATTGATCGAAAAATATGGCTTCACTGAAGATGAAGTAACGTTCTTTCGCATCCATATCGTCGCGGACCAGGAACACGGCGAGCGCGGCTTTCAGATCCTTGAGAAGTACGCCACCACGCCGGACCTGCAGGCCTCCTGCGTACGTCTGGTGCGGGAGGCCACCGGCATGCGCCGCCTCTATCTCGACGGACTCTATAACAAGTATCTCGCGCAGCCCCTGAAAAGTAGCATAGCCGCACCACGTTGAGGAACAGTCCATGCATACCTTTAAGACACTGACCCTTGCCGAAGCGCATTTGATTCTCGATGCGGCACAGCAGAAGGCCGAGGAGATGGGCATTGCGGAAACGCTGTGCGTCGCCGACAACGCCGGTTACCCCATTGCGCTGCGCAAACTGGATGGCGGCAAGGTAACCAGCGTGCAGATCGCCATGAACAAGGCTTTCACCGCCGCCGGGCATCGCAAACCGACGCATCACTACAAGAACTCGTATCCGGGCGAAGAGGCATTTGGCATCTTTACCCAGCATGAGGGTCGATTCACCGTTTTCGTCGGTGGATTTCCGATCTTCGTCGACGGCCAGTGCGTGGGCGCTATCGGTGCTTCCGGAGGCAACAGCGAGCAGGACATCGCCACTTGTGAGACGGGCATCGCTGCATTCATGAAGCATATCGGCAAGGCGTAGCCGTGCCGGCTGTTGCATCGTTCAGATCCGAACGGGCCACGCCCGCCACCGGTTTGACCCGTTCGCGCCGCACGGCCGCAGGGACGCATTCGCCGCTTGGTCAGCGCGTCGTCGATGCCTTGCGGAAGGCGTTATTTTCCGGTTCATACAAGCCGGGAGAACGCCTCGTTGAAGATCGCTTGGCAAGTGAGATGGGCGTATCGCGCGTTCCGGTACGCGAGGCCTTGCGGGTGTTGGCGGCGGAGGGATTGATTGACATTGCGCCCCGCCGCGGCGCGACGGTAACGGCACTATCGAGCGTTGCCGCACGCGACACGATTGAAGTGCGCGCAACCCTTGAGGGACTCAACGCACGATTGGCGGCAAGACGGCATTCACCCGCCACGGCGGCGGCCCTGGAGAGCGTCCTCGCGATGGGAGGCCGCGCAATGGCCAAGCGTGACGCGCGGACACTCAACACGCTGAACGCACGATTTCACGACGTGCTGGCCAATGCCGGCGGCAATGCGGTGCTCGCGGAAATTATGCGGACGCTGCGCACCCGAACGACCTCGTTTTTCGCCGAGATGAGTCGCAAGCGCGCCAAAGAAACTTGGGAAGAGCATGCCGCGATCGTGCGCGCAGTGATCGATGGCGACGAGGCGCTGGCCGAATTGCTTGCCACGCGTCATGTTGTCAATGCGGGAGCGCAGGTGATCGCGGCGATCGGCGGGCCTGCACAATGACCAACTATGTGGCGCGTGAAACGCCCACGACGAATCACCACTGATACAAGGAGCCAGTCATGAAAACCGTCCCGATCGGAGCCAGCCTCAGTAGAAAAATCGTGGTCGACCGCGACCGCACGATTGACTTCCTCGGTGAACACCTGCGCGTTTATGCGACGCCTTTCATGGTTCGCGATGTCGAGGTGGCGTGCCGCGATCTTTTGCTGCAGTTCTGCGATCCGGGAGAAGATAACGTCGGCACTGGAATCAGTCTCTCCCACAAAGGCTCGACGCTGCTTGGCATGACCATCGATGTGACGGTCAATGTGAAAGCGGTGGAAGGGCGTCGCGTGACGTTCTCGTCGATGGTGTGCGATGGCGCAGAAGAGATTTCCAGCGGCGAACACGGCCGGTTCGTGGTCGATATAGAGAAGGTGCGCGCACGCATGACTGAGAAAGCGGCGAAGCCGAAGGCCTAAGGAATCACTGAACAAGGGGGGCTCGCCCCCTCGTAACTCCCTGAAAAAATGGTCACGCTGATTGCGCAAGATAGCTCAATCAGCGTTTCCTTAACTTCGGGTTCGGCCAACCTGCTCCGATCAAGGGCGGCGGCGTTGGGATGGGCGGGCGGGCGCGATCGGGGTGGCGTCGTCACGGTTGCGATAGTGCCTTCACGCCGAAATCGATCGAACTTTCATCCAGTTGCGGATCGACGCGTAAGGCAGGTGGGTGCTTCAAGTACAATCGGGGGCTTCGCGTTGGAGGACTGCATGCCCATTTACGAATATCGCTGCTCGTCGTGCGGTTGCCAAAAAGAGTTCTTGCGGAAGGTTTCCGATCCGGCCTTAACGACTTGTCCTGAATGCGGCAAGGAAACGTTTTCGAAGATGCTTACCGCAGCGGGATTCCAGTTGAAAGGTTCGGGTTGGTACGCCACCGATTTTCGCAATAACGGTGGATCAGGAAAGTCGGACACGAAAGCGGACGCCGGTAAAGACAAAGCGAGCGAGTCCGGCGACAAGACCGACAAGACCGACAAGACCGACAAGACCGAGAAACTGGCCAGCACCGCAAAACCCGATGCGGGCACGAGCAGCTCGACTGGTTCCGGTTCGTCGCCCGACACGTCCACACCCTAATGGTCTTACGCACGACTAACTTTCATCGACCGGCGGCCTTGCGGCGTGCCCACTAGCGGCGGAATCGCGCTTGATCAAAAAGAATCTGATCGCAGGACTATTGGTTTGGGTACCCGTGGTCATCACGATCTGGGTGCTGACCGCGATCGTCCGGACCATGGACAGCTGGCTCCGGGCGTGGGTGCCGACGGGGTGGATGCCGTCGTGGGCTGGCCACGAGATTCCGGGGTTTGGCGTCATCGTCACGTTGATCGGACTGCTTCTTACCGGCTTTGCCGCATCGAATTTTTTCGGACGCCATCTGATTGGTTTCTGGGACCGCGTGGTCTCGCGCATTCCCGTTGTCAAGACGGTGTACAGCGGCGTCAAGCAGGTGAGCGACACGCTTCTTGCGCCAAACGGACAAGCGTTTCGCAAGGCACTCCTGGTCCCCTATCCGCGTGCCGGTAGTTGGACGATCGCGTTTCTCACCGGACGGCCCGGTGGTGATGTGGCCAATCATCTTGCCGGTGACTATGTGAGCGTCTATGTGCCGACGACGCCAAACCCGACGTCGGGTTTTTTTCTCATGATGCTGCGAACGGACGTCGTCGAACTCAATATGAGTGTCGATGACGCCTTGAAGTATGTCATTTCAATGGGTGTGGTCGCGCCCGAAATCGGCACCAAACAGCCTTGATGACGATGCACAGTCCATTCGTGCCCTTCGTGTCGCGCCATAAAATTCCACGTCTCTAATTCAAATAGTCCAATATGCGCACCCACTATTGCGGCCAAGTCACTGCACTTCACTTTGGTCAAACGGTCACGTTATACGGGTGGGCGCAACGCCGGCGCGATCACGGTGGCGTGATCTTTATCGACCTGCGCGATCGCGAAGGGTTGGTGCAAATCGTCTGCGATCCCGATCGGCGGGAAATGTTTGCGCTGGCCGAGCGGGTGCGCAGCGAGTTCGTCCTGAAAGTGGAAGGCCGAGTGGTCAAGCGTGTACCGGATCTCATCAATCCAAAGCTTGCAACCGGTGAAATCGAGATTGCATGCCAATCGCTTGAGATCCTGAATCCGTCGGTACCGATTCCGTTTCAAATCGACGATGAAGATTTGAACGAGAACACGCGGCTTACCCATCGCGTGCTCGACTTGCGCCGGCCCCAGATGCAGGCGAATCTTCGTCTGCGCTACCGAACGTCGATGGCGGTGCGTAAGTTCATGGACGCGCGCGGCTTCATAGACGTTGAAACGCCGATGCTCACGAAATCCACACCCGAGGGCGCGCGCGACTATCTGGTGCCATCGCGGGTTCATTCCGGACAATTTTTCGCCTTGCCGCAATCGCCGCAACTCTTCAAGCAAATGCTGATGATGGCCGGCTTCGATCGCTACTATCAGATCACCAAGTGTTTTCGCGATGAAGATTTGCGCGCCGACCGGCAGCCGGAGTTCACCCAGATCGACGTGGAAACATCGTTTCTTAGCGAGCAGGAAATTCGTGGCCTCATGGAAGAGATGATTCACACCGTGTTTCGCGAGGTGCTGAATGTCGATCTGGGCAGCCCATTCCCGATCTACACATACGCCGATGTCATGCGCGACTATGGGTCGGACAAGCCGGACTTTCGCGTGCCGCTGAAATTTACCGAGCTCACCGATGTGATGCGGAGCGTCGATTTCAAGGTCTTCGCCGCCGCGGCCAACGCGACCGGCGGGCGGGTGGCCGGCCTCTTGATCCCACGCGGCGGTGATTTGACGCGCGGAGAAATCGATAGCTATGGTCAATTCGTCGGCATCTATGGCGCCAAAGGTCTTGCGTATATCAAATTCAACGAGATCGCCAAAGGCCGCGATGGCATGCAGTCACCGATCGTCAAGAACCTCTCTGATGCAGCGCTGTCGGCGATCGTTGAGCGCTCGGGCGCCAAAGATGGCGATCTGATGTTCTTTGCGGCGGACAAAGCCAAGGTTGTGAATGACAGCCTGGGTGCTCTTCGCGTCAAGATCGGACACGAAAAGGGATTCGTCGAAAAAGGCTGGCGCCCGGCGTGGGTGATCGATTTTCCGATGTTCGAATATGACGAAGAAGCAAAGCGTTGGGCGGCCATGCACCATCCGTTTACCGCGCCCAAAGATGGTCATGACGATTACCTTGTGACCGATCCCGGCAAGGCAATCGCCAAGGCCTACGACATGATCTTGAATGGCTGGGAAATTGGCGGGGGCTCCGTGCGTATCCACCGCGCCGACACCCAATCGAAGGTGTTCGATGCGCTTGGCATCGGTGAAGAAGAAGCGCGCATCAAATTCGGCTTCCTGCTGGATGCGCTGAAGTACGGTGCGCCACCCCATGGCGGCATCGCGTTTGGTCTGGACCGCATTGTCACCATGATGGCAGGCGCGGATTCGATCCGGGACGTCATCGCGTTTCCGAAAACACAACGTGCACAGTGCTTATTGACGCAGGCGCCCAGCAGCGTTGACGAGAAGCAGCTTCGCGAATTGCATATTCGCCTGCGCGAGCCGGCCAAAGTCTGAACGAGCGGGTTTGATCGCATGACGGACATTGACCGGCAATGAATCTGTTCCGCGTTTTGATTGCGCTCGTCAGCGCGCTTGTTCTCCAGTTCGGTGGCGCATCGGCGTTGTTCGGGCGCGACGATATACCGCGCCTGGCGGAAATCGCGGTGGCGGATTTGCCTGCGGAGAGTCGGCACACCCTTCGCCTCATCAAAAAGGGCGGGCCATACCCCTACGAACGCGACGGTGTCACGTTCGGTAATTTTGAGAAGCTGTTGCCAATCAAGGCAAAGGGGCACTACCGCGAATTCACTGTCTCCACCCCCGGTGCGCGCGATCGTGGCGCGCGGCGCATTGTCGCCGGCAAGGACGGCGAGTTGTTTTACACTGCGGATCACTATAAGAGTTTCAAACGCATTCGAGAATGAGGGACGCAACATGGAATCGATGTCCGCGGCACTAGGTAACACGAAGGAATGCGGGGTATTTCATCTCGCGAGCGAACCGTATGAAGCGGAGCGCGAAGCTAAAACAGCCGGACTTGCGGTGTTTCGGATGGATATCGGGCACGCGCATGACAAGATGGAGTTTCTCGATCACATCGCCAAGGGCCTGAAGTTTCCCGCACAATTTGGCAAGAACTGGGACGCTCTCAACGATTGTCTCAGCGATCTCGCGTGGATCGATGGGAAAGGGTTTGTCCTAATCTTTGAAAAATCGAAGCATTTTGGTGCGGGCCATAAACGCGATTTCGAGGCGGCGATCGATGTCTTACGGGCCGCGGCTGACGCTTGGCGTGCCAAGGGCAAGCCATTTTGGGCGTTCATCCACGGCGCCCAAGGCTGGGATTCGGGTTTGCCGAAGTTTCCCGCAGCGTCAGCGTAAATCCCCGGGTTCCGGCGGAAGGCCGCTTGAAACTGGCGCGGGACCATGGCGACCCGTTACAAGATTCCTCGGTCAGTCCTGGTCGTGATTCACACCGCAGCACTCGATGTGTTGCTGATCGAGCGCGCGCGCTGGCCTGGATATTGGCAGTCGGTGACGGGCAGCGTGGACACTCAAAGCGAAGCGCTTCAGGACACGGCGATCCGCGAAGTGATGGAAGAAACCGGGATTGATGCAAGTCGCCATCGTCTCGTCGATTGGCAGATCGACAATGTCTTTGAGATCTATAACAAGTGGCGGTCGCGCTTTGCGCCTGGCGTGACACACAATCGCGAGCGCGTATTCGGACTCACGGTCGCCGATCGTGTAACGGTGCGTCTTGCGCCCGATGAACACTCCGATCAGCTTTGGCTGCCGTGGCGTGAGGCGGCCGAAAAGTGCTTCTCGTGGTCCAATCGGGATGCCATTTTGCGATTGCCGGAATTCACCACCATCTAGCGGGAAGAGGGACCGGTGGAGAAAAGGACCTGCAGCGATCAATCGGGAAATCTTGCCCTCTGACAAATTCCCACTGCCTTCGATAGAAGGAGTATGTTTTAACCTGCGGTGGGTGAGCGCCGCATCTGCCTGTGAACCCCGGATTTCTTGAGGAGGCCTGAATGGTTGAGTCGGAAGTGGGATTCCTACGGACACGCATTCATTCGTTAGCAGTAGAGCATCACGATTTGGACGCCGCGATTGCAAGGATGGAAGAATCAAAAGTCTTCGCCGACGACGAGCTCCAACGGCTCAAGAAAAAGAAACTCCACCTCAAGGATCAGATCGCTGGATTGGAACGGCAGCTCTCCACCACACAATAGGGAATCACTGATCAACGAGGCTCGCCCCCTTATAACTCCTTGAATATTTGAGCACGCTGATTACGCGGGATAGCTTAATCAGCGTTTCCATAGCGCTTCGTGCCGCGCCATCGCTCAGCTGGCGAGGGCGCGCTGATCGGCCTGGATCTCGAACCGGAACCGGGTATGCAGGGCGCGCGGCGTTGCTCGCATGGTAGCGGCGGCTCGCCATCAATCACACTAACTCGTGATCCCGGGGGTGGGCGTTCGTATTCAGCAGTTATTTGAGAACCTCCGCACTGCGCGCGGCAGCATTCCCGGTGCATTCGCTCACCCTGCAATACAATCTATGTTGTCGCATGCAGGAAAATTGTTCTCAGGGTGTGTGAACCGCATGCCCTGATGTGGGCAAGCCGCCTCTAATTCCTCGGGTAATGGATCTTCACGTCGCGACCTACAATATTCACAAGGGCTTTTCGCATTTCAACACGCGCATGGTGATTCACGAGCTGCGTGACCGATTGCGAGGCGTGGGAGCCGATGTGGTGTTTCTGCAGGAAGTGCTTGGCGGGCATGATGTTCATGCGCGTCGGCATGTCGATTGGCCCGACGAACCCCAATACGAATTCCTGGCGCAGGCGGTGTGGGGCGATTTTGCGTATGGGCGCAATGCCGTATACGGCCACGGCCACCACGGCAATGCGATCCTCTCCCGCTATCCGATCGCCAGTGCGGAAAATCAAGATATCTCCGCCCATCCGTTCGAACAACGCGGGCTCTTGCATTGCGAGATTACGGTGCCTGGCGCCTCCGAGACCATCCATGCGGTCTGCGTGCATCTGGCCCTGAATGAACGTGGGCGTAAGCGACAGCTTGCCGCGATGATTGAACGGCTGAATGAAATGGTGCCCCGCAACGCGCCGCTCGTCGTCGCCGGCGATTTCAATGATTGGCGGGACCGCGCCGGGCAGCGTCTGGCGTCGGAGCTTGGACTAAAAGAGGCGTTCCGCGATCGCCGCGGGCGCTCGGCGCGAAGCTTTCCGGCGGCGTTGCCGATTTTGCGGCTTGATCGCATTTACGTCCGCGGCTTTTCCATCTTTCACGCGGAGGTGCATCACGGGCATCCCTGGTCGAAGATCTCCGATCACGCGTTGCTGTCGGCGCGCCTGAACATCGGATGAGCCGAGCTCAATGCGCGCTATGACGGTAGATAAACGTCGATCGCCGCAGTCCCACTGGGCCACCGCGATCGCCGTCCAAGATTATTCATTCGTCGCGGTGAGTAGGCCTACCCTGTGATGCGTGACCTAGCCGTATGACCGATTTCGTCGAACGTAATAAGTTTTCCCTGCTCGATAGCGGCACCGAATATTTTCCTTCGCTGGAAGCCGAGATCGACAACGCGTCCTCGCAGATTTTCCTGCAGGTCTATATCGTTGCCGACGACGAAGTCGGGCGGCGCATCGCAGGTGCATTAGCCCGTGCCGTCG
The DNA here is from genome assembly GCA_009693235.1 of Betaproteobacteria bacterium. Taxonomy (GTDB): domain Bacteria; phylum Pseudomonadota; class Gammaproteobacteria; order Burkholderiales; family SG8-39; genus SHXR01. The sequence goes on from SHXR01000045.1 coordinate 31,794, forward strand.
CACGTGGCGTTTGGGTGCATCTGCTGATCGACGCAAGCGGCGCGGCACGCTACCTGCACGAGCTCGGTACGAACATGGCAAGAGATGGCATTCAGGTGCTTCATTTTCGGCCTGAAGCGCGGTGGTTGAGTGTCAGCAGTCATCGCCTGCGTCGCATGCATCGCAAAGTTGCCGTCATTGACGGGCGGGTGGCTTTCGTTGGTGGCATCAACATCATTGACGATATGCATACGCCCGGGCACAAGCCGCCTCGCTACGACTACGCCGTGCGATTAGAAGGACCGCTGGTGGCGGCAGTACTTGACCAGGCGCATGCCCTTTGGTCACTGGTCGCCTGGATAACGTTTAATCAGCGCTTCGACGTGCCGATCCGAACGGTGCCAGACAAGGCCCCCAAGGGTGATCAGCGGGGCGCCTTCCTGGTCCGCGACAACATCCTCCATCGCTCCGATATCGAGGATGCCTACCTGGAGGCGATCGAATCGGCAAAGAATGAGATCGTCATCGCATGCGCCTATTTTTTCCCCGGACGACAGTTCCGGCGCGCCCTTGTTGCCGCTGCGGTGAGGGGGGTGCGGGTCGTGTTGTTGTTGCAAGGGCGGGTCGAATATGTATTGTTGCATTACGCCAGCCGCGCCCTCTATGGATCGCTGCTCGATGCAGGCGTCGAAATATTCGAATATCACGCGAGCTTTCTCCATGCGAAAGTCGCGGTGATCGATGGGCGTTGGGCAACGGTCGGTTCGTCCAATATCGATCCATTCAGTCTTCTTCTTGCTCGGGAGGCCAATGTCGTGGTGGATGACCATGCCTTTGCGAACGGGCTCAAGCAGAGTCTCCTTGAACACATGAGCCAGGGCGCCGCCTTGGTGGGAAAGCAACAATGGCGGCGGCGACCGCTTCGCGAGAGAGTGCTGATCTGGGCGGGCTACGGCATTGCCCGCCTGTTAATCGGTGTATTCGGGTACGGACGGCTACACTGAGCGATCGATGTGCAAGGTGTCGGACCTGCACATGCCCGGCGCAATGTGTTCAATACTCGCAAACGAGGAAGTGATGACAACCGACGGTACGAAGGATGGTCCGGTAGGGCTCGCAAGAGGCCTCACGCATTATGGTGACGCCGATTTTTCTCTTTATCTGCGGCGCTCCTTCATGCAGGCGATGGGGTACTCACGCGAGCTATTGGCGCAACCGATTATTGGGATCATCGACACCGGGTCAGACTTTAACAACTGCCATCGGCATTTCCCGGAGTTGATCGACGCGGTCAAGCGTGGCGTGTTGGTGGCGGGCGGCTTGCCGATGGCGTTTCCGACCATTTCCCTTGGCGAGGTTTTTCAACACCCCACCAGTTTGATGTTTCGCAACCTGATGTCGATCGACACCGAGGAGATGGTTCGTGCCCAACCGATGGATGCGGTCGTGATGGTGGGTGGGTGCGATAAGACCGTGCCTGCGCAATTGATGGGCGCTGCTTCCGCCGATGTTCCGGCGATTCAATTGCTGGCCGGGCCAATGATGCCAAGCTCGTTCCGGGGCGAACGCCTTGGTGCGTGCACCGATTGCCGCCGGTTTTGGGGACAGTTTCGAGCCGGCAAAGTATCGGGCGAGCAAATCCATGAAATTGAGGCGAATCTTGCCACCACGGCGGGCACGTGTGCCGTAATGGGAACGGCAAGCACGATGGCGTCGATCGCCGAAGCGCTTGGCATGTGTTTGCCGGGAACTGCCGCGATTCCCGCTGTGCATGCCGATCGATTGCGGGCGGGCGAGGCCTCGGGCCGACGTGCCGTTGAGCTGGCGCGTCATCCGATTCGACCAAGCCAAATCATTACCGAGAAGTCGGTCGAAAATGCGTTGCGTGTGCTCCTCGCGATTGGCGGCTCAACCAATGCGATCATTCATCTCACCGCCATTGCCGGCCGGCGTGGGATAAAGATTACGTTGCAGCAGCTCAATCGATTGTCCGACACAACCCCTGTCATCGTCGATTTGAAACCGACCGGGCTGCATTACATGTCAGACCTCCATGCAGCGGGAGGGATCGGTGCAGTCCTGCGGGAACTGAAGCCGCTGCTCAATCTTGAGTGCATGACGGTGGCTGGCGAAACGCTTGGCGAGCGCTTGTCCCGTGAGATCCCCTGGGTGGATCGCAGCATCGTTCGTCCCCTTGCCGAACCGTACCAGTCGGAAGGCGGATTGGTAGGCCTGTTTGGCTCATTGGCGCCGGGTGGGGCCATCCTCAAACGTTCTGCTGCGGATCCGGCGCTCTTCGAGAAAGAAGGGCGGGCAGTCGTCTTCACTTCGCTCGAAGATCTTGCGGCCCGGATTGACGCTCCAGACCTGGATGTGACGCCTGACGATTTCATGATCATGCAAAACGCTGGGCCAAAGAGCGGTACTGGCATGCCTGAGGCGGGTTACTTGCCGATACCGTCGAAACTTGCTCGTGCCGGCGTTAAAGATATGGTGCGCATGTCGGACGCTCGAATGAGCGGCACAGCATATGGCACCATCGTGCTCCACATCACGCCTGAGTCGGCCGCGGGAGGTCCGCTTGCCATGGTTCGCGACGGCGATCGGATACGACTATCGGTGAAGAATCGCCGTGTCGATCTCCTCGTCGACGACGCAGAGTTGGCCCGTCGCCAAACCGCGTGGCGGGCGCCGGCGGCGCGTCCGGCTCGTGGCTATGCGCAGCTTTATATGGATCATGTCTTGCAGGCGACTGACGGTTGCGATTTTGATTTCTTGAGAGGGTGATTGAGGATGGATTTTGTAGATAGCGAACCGGTCGAATTAGCGCGCTCGTGAACATTCCATTTACCCAGCTTCTGCAACGCCGTTGGCAGGACGCCAATTCGATGCTCTGTGTTGGACTCGATCCGGATGTGGCGCGGCTACCTTCTCAGCTGTCTGGCCGACCGCGTGCGATCTTCGAATTCTGCGCGGCGATCGTCGATGCCACCGCCGAACTCGTCTGCGCATTCAAGCCGCAGATCGCGTACTTTGCGGCAGCCCGCGCGGACGATCAGCTCGAAGCGCTCATTGATCATATTCATACGAACCATCCAGGGATCCCAGTCATCCTGGATGGTAAGCGTGGCGATATCGGCAGTACGGCGGAACTCTATGCCCGCGAAGCCTTCGAGCGCTATCACGCCGACGCGGTCACACTCAGTCCCTATATGGGTAAAGATTCGATTGCACCGTTCATCGACTACGCAGAGGGCACTAAGGGCGTCATTTTGCTTTGCCGCACTTCGAATGCCGGTGGGAGCGACCTGCAGTTCCTCGATGTCGGCGGGCGCAAGCTCTACGAGGTGGTGGCTGAAATGGTCGCGATGCAATGGAATAGCAGAGGTAATTGCGCCTTGGTTGTTGGGGCAACCTATCCCGAGGAGCTGGCGCGCGTTCGTTCGATAGTGGGCGAGATGCCGCTTTTGGTGCCGGGCATTGGCGCGCAAGGCGGCGATATCGAGGCGACGGTGCGGGCCGGGAAGACGTCGTCCGGTACTGGGCTGATCATTAATTCATCAAGGGCAATCCTGTACGCCGCAAACGGCCCGAATTTCGCCGCGGCAGCGAGAACGGCTGCCAGCGAGACGCGAGACGCAATCAATCGCTTCCGGGCGAATTAAGAGATTGAGATCATTGCGCCGTCGATATTGACGAGCCGCAACATAGGCTGTGGCGCTGCCCGCCTGTCCCCACGTCTGGTCCCCAATATGATGTCGATAAGGCAGCGCCCCACAGGTTGATGAACGCGGGCCCTCGTTTTCTTTCATAAAGTGTATTGACGGAATGAATTGGCCAGTTATAATGGTGGGCTTCGCTTGGCCTTTTCCGCATGTTGAACATGCGTGTTGTAAAAGGCGGGCTCGTTCTTTAACAACTAAACAACCGATAGGTGTGAGTGCTGGGTTTTGCTGAGCGGGAGGTTTGCTTGGTGAGCGAAGGTGCTTGCACTGTAGAAGGAATTGAAGGGATCTGTGGTGGTGTTGAGTGGGTGCCTGAAAGGGCGCCTGAGCG
>SHXR01000002.1 GCA_009693235.1 Betaproteobacteria bacterium
GATCTTGGACTCGTTCATGTCGATCACCATCCTTCGATGATCGACTCCCCGCCCCCTCTACGCGCCCCACTCGCCAGCGCCCTTCAGGATCAAACCTCGTTGGAATCACGGCCTTCGGTTCGGGATCAAACCTCGTTGGACAAGACTTAAGGTGTCGCTCTGAACCAACCTAGGCTAGCATTGCTAGGTGCGGTGCGGAAATGTTCTGCCGCGAGTCGGGCTTTAACCACCAAGACCTGGGGATGCGATGTCAGATGATGATCTGAAGGCTGCACTTGAGCGGCTGCGGGCCGAGAACGCCTCCCTCAAAAGGGCGCGGCCAAGGGCGTGTCGATGAAAGTGAGTGAAAAAGGCGGGCTCTCGGTCTATGGCATGGGCCGATTCCCGATCACTCTTTACAAGGAGCAGTGGCTGAAACTCCTCGATCTCTCCGCTGAGATTCGGGCCTTCATCGCGGCCAACGACGCCCAGTTGAAGACCAAGGAATAGTCTTAAGGAAACGCTGATTAAGCTATCTCGCGCCGGACTGGGAGTAATGCAATGTCACAAGAGTTGGCCGGCCGGCCGCCGTTTCGCACTGATCACATCGGCAGCCTACTTAGGCCGGCGTCATTGCGTGCTGCGTTCAAGCGCCATGGCGCAGGAGGCATGACGGACGCTGAATTCAACGCCACGCTCGATCAATGCATTCGCGATGTGCTGCGCATGCAAGAGGATTGCGGGCTCGCCGTAGTCAACGATGGTGAATTTCGGCGCGGTTCATATTGGAGTCGATTCGTCGAGCGCATGGAAGGATTTCGGATCGGCCCCGCAGTATTCAAGTTTCATGATGAAACGGGGCGCGAGGCCGCGTTTACCGCGCCCTATGTCAAGGGAACATTGCGCCGGGTGCAGCCGATTGCTCTGGATGAGCTGCAGTTCATTGCCCTGAATACCAAGCAAACACCGAAGATCACACTACCGTCGGCGCCGACCATGCAGTTCTACAGTGGGCCGCAGTGCATCGACAACGGTGTGTATGCCGATCGCGAGGCGATGTTTGCCGATCTTGGCCGCGCGTTTCAGGAGGAGATCCGCGCCTTGCACGCGGGTGGGCTTCGCTACGTCCAGATCGATGAAGTGCCGCTTGCCATGCTCTGCGATAACAAGATCCGGCAGCAGGTTCGTGCGATGGGGGATGACCCGGACCGTCTCGTCGATCTGTACATCGATGCGTTGAATCAGTCGGTGGCAAACCTGCCGGCCGACATGGTGGTCGGCATGCATATGTGTCGCGGCAATCTCAAGGGCACGTTTCTATCCGAGGGCGGTTTGGATCCGATCGCCGAGAAAATGTTCGCGCGCCTGAACGTCAACCACTTTCTCCTCGAATACGATTCGCCACGCGCGGGGGACTTCGCATCGCTTCGCTTCGTGCCGAAGACCAAGGGCGTGGTGCTGGGGCTGGTCAGTTCCAAGGTTCCGGCGCTCGAATCGATGGGCACATTGCGACGGCGGATCGACGAGGCGGCCAAGTTCATCGATCCGGATCGCTTGGCCATCAGCCCGCAGTGCGGTTTTGCAAGCACAGTGGCAGGCAATCCAGTAACGGAGGCCGATCAGCGCGCGAAGTTGCGTCGCTCTGTCGAAGCGGCGCAGTCGATGTGGGGCACTGCGGGCGCATCAGCGTAGGAATTTATCGAAGGGGTTCAACAAATGGATCTAGGTATCGGCAGCAAGACCACGCTCGTCACTGGCGCATCGAGCGGCATTGGCCGCGCAATCGCGGTGACACTGGCCGCAGAAGGCGTGCAGCTTGCCATCATGGCTCGCCGGCGCGAGCGCCTCGATGAGCTGGCAAAGGAGATCGTCGCAAAGGGCGGCAAGAAGCCGGTGGTGATCGAGGCGGATTTTTTGCAGGAGGCTGCCCCCCAGGTGATCGCCAAAGCGGCGCTCGATGGCATGGGTTCGGTCGATATTCTGATCAACAATGCGGGCGGCAGCCGTGCATTCAAACTCCATACCGCGGAGGAGCAGTGGAATGAGGCGCTGACGCTCAATTTTTCCCGGCAACGCCAACTCACCGACCGGCTGGTCGATCAGATGATTACAAAGAAATGGGGGCGCATCATCAACATCACTGGTAAATCGGAGCCAGACGGCATCAATGGGGCGTTCTGTGCGAAGGCCGCGATGCATTCATGGTCAAAAGGGATGTCCCGCGAAGTGGGCAAACACGGTATCACGGTGAACTGCATCCCACCCGGGCGCATCATCAGCGAACAGATTCTGCGTAACTACACGCCGGAATATCGCGCCTGGCAGTCCGAACATGAGATTCCGGTGGGTGAATATGGGCAACCGGAAGACATCGCGAATCTCGTTGCGTATCTGTCTTCGCCCTTAGCGCGCTACATCACCGGCACGGTGATACCGGTCGATGGGGGTCTCAGGCGCTACCAGTTCTGATGCGCCGCACCGGAAATAGAGGGGTGCGTCTCGCCTGTTTGCTGGTCGCCTTGCTGGCCGGGCCGGTGCTCGCGCAGAGCTATCCGACCAAACCGATTCGGTTGATCGTGCCGTTCGCGTCGGGCGGCACGTCCGAACTCGTCGCCCGTACCGTGGGCGCCGAGATGTCAAAGGGACTTGGCCAGCAGATCGTCATTGAGAACAGGCCGGGCGGTGCGGGCAACATCGCGATGGCCGAGGTGGCGCGTGCGGATCCGGATGGCTACACGCTCATCATGGGACACATCGGTTCGCTCGCAGTGAACCCCTATATGTTCGCGAAGCTGCCGTTCGATGTGGATCGCGATTTCGTTCCGGTCACGCTGCTCGTCAAAGTCCCGAGCATCTTCGTCGTGCATGAAAGTGTCGCGGTGAAGAGTCTGAAGGAGTTCATTGTGCTGGCGAAGAAAGAGCCGGGCAAACTCTTTTATGGGTCGGCGGGCAACGGGAGCGCAGGCCATCTTGCATTCGAATATCTGAAGCTCGCGGCTGGTATCGACGTGGTGCACGTGCCCTACAAAGGGACTGGGCCGAACGTAACGGATCTGGTTGCCGGCCGAACGCACGCGAGCGCCGCAGGTACGCCACCTTTCATGCTGCATGTAAAGTCGGGCAAGTTACGAGTGATCGCGGTGGGCACGACGCAGCGGTTAGACGTATTACCCGATGTCCCGACGGTTGCCGAGCAAGGCTTTCCGGGATTCGAAACATCGCAATGGTACGGACTGATCGCACCTGCCAAAACGCCGGAAGTCATTATCAACAGGTTGTCGGCGGAGGCCCTGAAGGCAGCGCAATCGCCAATAGTGAAAGAACGGTTCGCGGTTGACAGCGGGATGGCGATTGGCTCGACCCCGGCCGAGTTCGCCGCTTTCATCAAGCTGGAACAGGCGCGCTGGAGCGAGGTCGTCCGCAAGGCGGGCGTGAAGGCCGACTGAGATCTCTCGAACAGCGGCCGTGTGACGATCCCCGTGACAACGATGGGGACGGCGGGCGCCTTCCTGACGCCCGAATGACCGGCGACTAAAGCGACTCGCCGAGCATGCCGTCGAGCTGTCCGCCAGTGCGCATGCACTGAGCACCCAGTTTATTTGCAAAATCCTTGGGCTCGGAGTGGCCCGGCCGATAGGCCGCGTTGACGATGTCTTGCGCAATCGCCGGCGCGTCGTCACTGGCGAGGTTGTGCATGTCCGGAAGCATCGCAGTGGCGTGGTCTTTGGTGATTCCATGCTTTGCGAGCGTTGAGGCGACCAGGGCGAGATCGGCAAATGCGACACACTCTTCGGCCGACTTTACGCGCGGGGTCGCGACCGCCGCAGTCGAGAGGAGAGCCAAGGCAATGAGGGCGTATTTCATGGGTGCCTCCGGTTGAGGTATGCGCACAGTGGAGCACTACTGGTTGACACGCAAGCCGCAGAGTAGCAGCCCTCTTGCGCCTCAATTAAGGCCTGTTGGAGCGCTCAGCGTGACACGATGCGCAGTCCGGATGCGATCGTCAACGTGCGGTCGACCGCCGCACCGCCGCAATCTCACGCCGCTTCGCTCGGTACAAAACGCAACGCGACGCCATTGTTGCACCAGCGTTCGCCGGTTGGTTTCGGGCCATCATTGAACAGATGGCCGTGATGGCCTTCACAACGAATGCAGTGATACTCGGTGCGTGGCAAGATCAATTTGAAATCGCGCTTGGTGGCGAGGTGTCCGGGAATACTCGTAAAGAAGGACGGCCAGCCGGTGCCGCTATTGAATTTCATCTCCGATGTGAACAGCGCGAGTCCGCATCCGGCGCATGCATAGATGCCGCGCCGTTTTTCATTGTTGTGAGGGCTGGACCCGGGTGGCTCCGTCCCTTCATCGCGCAGCACGTGAAAGGCCTCGCGCCCAAGCGATTTCTTCCATTCGGCGCTGGTTCGCTTGGCGGGCGGCGTCGCCGTAATAACGATGCTAGCGTTGGCGGGCGCGAGCGATTTCCAGTCGGTGCGAATTTGCTCGAGCGGCCGTGCTGATGCGGGTGTTTTCATGATTTGGGCAAAGGTAGGTCGCGCGACGAGGTATGCAGCGCCACCCGCGCCTAGCGATACAACGAAGGTGCGCCGGTTCATGTCGGGTCCTTGGAAACGGTTGCGATGTGACGGCGGGTCAATCCCATTTGCCGTCTGACGATATATGCATGACACTTGCTGGCGGATGCGTCGACCATTCACGATGCGACGCAGCAATCGTTGCAAATTACCACGGAGATTTGCATGGCCCTGCCATTTGATCTGATTATTCGCGGCGGTACCGTCATCGACGGCACGCGTGCGCCGCGATTCTTTGCCGATGTGGCGCTGCGTGGTGATGTGATCGCGAAAATTGGCGATCTCGCCGGCGTCAAGGCGAGGCGCGAGATCGATGCGACCGGACTCATCGTCGCGCCCGGATTTATCGATGCCCATACCCACGACGATCGCTTGATGCTGTCGGCGCCTGCGATGGCGCCCAAGGTCAGTCAAGGTGTCACCACCGTGATCGCCGGCAATTGCGGCGTGTCGCTCGCGCCCGTCACGTTTAAGAAGGATAGCGTGGTGACGCCGCCGCTTGATTTGCTCGACATCGAAGGCGTGTGGTTTCGTTACCGTTCTTTCAGCGAATACGTTCGGCATCTTGGCAGTGCACCGGCTGCAACCAATGCGGCATTGCTGGTGGGTCATACGACGTTGCGCGTGGCGACGATGGCTGATGTGAAGCGCCCTGCGACACCGGCGGAGATCACACGCATGCAGTCGATGGTCACTGAAGCGCTTGAAGCGGGCGCGATTGGCGTGTCGACCGGTCTTTTTTACGAGCCGGCGACTGCGGCACCGACCGAGGAGGTGATCGAAGTCTGCCGCCCGCTTAAAGGATTTGGTGGCGTGTATTGCACGCATATGCGCAACGAAGGTGCCGGTGTCATGGATTCGCTGGAGGAAACCTTCCGCATCGGGCGTGAGGTCGGGGTGCAGGTCATTGTGTCGCACCACAAAGTGATGGGCCTACCCAATCACGGTCGGTCGCGCGAAACGCTGGCATTCATCGAGCGCCAGATGAAGGCCCAATCGATCGGGTTGGATTGCTATCCGTACTGTGCTTCCTCGACCATCTTGTCGGCCGACCGTGTTGCAACCGCTTCGAAGGTGCTGATCACCTGGTCGAAACCGCATCCTGAATTTTCCGGGATGGCGCTCGATGAGATCGAACAAAAAATGGGGAAGCCACGCGTCGAGGTGATCTCCAGCCTGTTGCCTGCAGGGGCGATCTATTTCGCAATGGAAGAGGGGGATGTACAAAGTATCCTCAAATTCGAGCACACCATGATCGGATCGGACGGCCTGCCGCACGATTCGTCGCCTCATCCGCGCCTTTGGGGAACGTTTCCGCGTGTGCTGGGTCACTATTCACGCGTGCTGGGGCTTTTTCCTCTCGAGACGGCAATCTACAAAATGACGGGACTGACCGCGAAAACTTTCGGGCTTGCCGGCCGCGGCGTCATTCTTGAGGGGGCGTTTGCCGATATCGCGATGTTCGATGCGGAAACGGTCGGCGAGGCGACCACGTTTTCCCAGTCAATTGCCCCGGCACATGGCATCGCCAACGTAATCGTCAATGGCGAGATCGTTTGGACCGCTGGTCAATCAACGGCGGCTCGGCCCGGCCGGGTCTTGCGGCGCACTTGATGCGATTCAGACATCCGCCGTGGTCGACCGATACATTCCCTTACATCTTTATGAGCGATCGACAAACGTTGGCAATGTTGGACAGTTATTCTCGCTCCGCCTGCATTGCATCTTAAGCATAATGACTGAACGCGCGTTATCGTCGTAGCGGCTCCTGACAGGGTCCGCGCTGCTAGTTCTCCGGAGAATTCATTATGCGATCGAAAGTTTTCATTGCCTTGACCCTGCTTGGACTGTCGCTTGGGCTTGCCAGTCAAGACACCGCCGCGCAGGGGCACCGCGGCCGTGTTGGGGTAGGCGTTCACATTGGCGTGCCCGGACCGTTTTACTGGGGCCCGCGTTATTACTACGGCGGGCCGGGCTACTACTATCCGCCGTATTACTACAGCGCGCCAATCGTGGTGGAATCCCCGCCTGTCTATGTCGAGCGCGGTACCACCGATCCTCAGGCACCTGCCGCGCAGCCGGCCCAGCCAGTCGGTGATTGGTACTTCTGCTCGTCTCCTGAGGGCTATTACCCTTATGTGTCGCAGTGCCCGGGCGGATGGCGCAGGGTCCCGGCTTCGCCACCGGCTCCGCCGGCCCCGTCTGCGAGCACACCTCAGTAAAGGACTTGAAATTCTTCATGCTTAAGCGCCTATCTCTGCTGGTCGTCATCGGCTTGGTGGGGTGCGTCACTGCCCCCATCGGCCTCCGCGTTACAACGCTGCCTGGCAGCGGGAAGAGTTTCGAGCAGTTTCGCGCCGACGAAGGCAGCTGCCGCAATTTCGCCTCAGACAGCATCGGCGGTCAGGCATCAACGCAAGCTGCCAATGAAAACATTGCAGGATCTGCGGTGCTTGGGACCGCCATCGGTGCGGTGGCCGGTGTGGCGCTTGGCGGACATCAAGGCGCGGCTGTTGGTGCCGGTGTTGGCCTGTTTGCCGGCAGTGCCATCGGCGCGGACCATGCGCAGGCGTCTGTCTATGATGCGCAGCGCCGATATGATCAGGCGTACGTTCAATGTATGTATGCAAAAGGGCACCGTGTCCCGGTGCGGGCCCGCTGTGTACGGAGTCGCGATCCTGCGTGCGATCGGCCACGGCCCGCGGCATCGTATCCGCCTCCGCCGCCACCCCCGGGTTACCCGCCACCACCGCCGCTCGCTTCGCCCAGCGGATAGCCGCCAAGCCACCGCTGCTTGTGATGCGGTCGGGCTAGGCCGGCTGCATCCAACCGATCACTTTGCTCCGCAAGCGCCACTTCAAGCGGTCCCACCAGTTTGGGTTTTGTACGATCTCGGCGCGGAAAAACGACGGGCAGAGAATCGCCGCATGCGCGACCTCACCACATAACCCACAGCCGACGCAGCTGTTGTTCACATGCACCACCGGATCGACCTTGAGCAGATCGCCGGAATCCTTCACTGTGAGGGAAGGACATCCGGACAAGCGAATACACGAACGATCGCCCGAGCACACATCTTCATCGACCCCAAAGCGGGTGCGCACGACCCGATCACCGGATGACAAGAGCTTTGACAAGATCGGGCGAATCCGGCGCTGCCGTTCGAGCTGGCATTCGCCTTCGGCGATGATCACCTTCAATCCGGATTCGGTGGTCGTGAACGCCTCGCGCAAGGTCTTGGCCATGTCGCCGACCCGGTACGTATGCACGGTGCGCAGCCACTTCACCCCAACGCCACGCAAGGTGTTTTCGATCGTTTGATCCGCATGGGCTGCGCTGTTCTCGCGGGCCGTCACGCGCGCGGATTCAATCGGCGTGGAAATCAATTCCTGCGTACCGGTGGCCGATGAGTAGCCGTTCTTCATGACGATCAGCACCGAATCGCCCTTGTTGAGCACGGTCGATGACACGCCGGACAACAAGCCGTTGTGCCAGAAGCCGCCATCGCCCATGATCGACAGCGTGCGGCCGGATTGAATCGGTGCGACACCGGCGGCACTGGCAAGACTCATCCCGTAACCAAGGATCGAGTTGCCGGATGAAAAGGGCTCGAAGGTCGCCAGTGCATGACAACCGATGTCAGCGGCGGTATGGGGTTTGCCAACATCGCGCTCGGCCAGTTTCAGCGCGGCGAACACCGGGCGTTCCGGGCAGCCCACGCAAAACGTCGGTGGTCGCGGCGGGATCGGCGCGCCGAGTGCGGTATTGGCACGCTGCCTGAGGTTATCCATGCCCGCGATCCAAGCGAGGCCCACCTTGATGTCAAGGCCACTGCCATCCTGTGCGATGAATAACGCCAGGCCGCGTCCGATCGCCTCGGCATTGTATTCACCGGCCATCGTGATGCAGTCCTTGCCGCGGAGCTTGGTCTGCACATCGGCGCGGCGCAGGAGGGTCGATATTTCCTGCTCGATGAATTCCGGTTGACCCTCTTCGACCACCAGCACCGCCGATTTGGTTGTACAGAATCCGGTGATCTCGTCGGGAACCAATGGATAGACCGCGTTCAACACGAGAATCGGCATGCGTGATGCATCGAAGGCGTCGGCCAAACCGAACTGTTCGAGTGCGCGGAGCAGATTGTTGGCGAGCCCGCCTTGGACGATGATGCCAAGATGCGTGAGCTCGCCAGGTAGGGTCTCGTTGAGTCGGCGCTCGCTGATGAACTTGCGGGCCGCTGGAATCCGCACATCGAACTTCAATTTTTCTTGCCGAAAGGTCGCGGGTGGATGCGCGAGCCGGTCGTAATAGAACGTTGGCGGCCCCTCCAATCGATGCAGCGTTGAGATGGCAGGCGCCTTGTTTGACTTTGCTTCGAAGCTGCCTTGCACATGGCATGCGCGAATTCTGAGTTCCATCATAACCGGCGTGTTGGAGGCCTCCGACAGTGCAAAGCCTTCTTCCACCATGCGCACGATCGTGGGCAGATTCGGTCGCGGATCGAGCAGACACATCGATGACTTGAGCGCCATCGCATGCGAGCGTTCCTGGATGACGCTCGCGCCTTCGCCGTAATCTTCGCCAAGGATGATCATCGCGCCGCCCACCACACCGGCCGAAGCGAGATTCGATAGTGCATCAGCAGCAACGTTGGTGCCGACGATCGACTTCCAGGTGACCGCACCGCGCACCGGATAGTTGATCGATGCGCCCAACATGGCGGCGGCCGAGGCCTCATTGGTGCAGGCTTCTACGTGAACACCGAGCTGATCAAGATAATCGCGCGCCTGCACCATGACATCGAGCAGATGCGAAACGGGCGCGCCTTGATAGCCACCGACATAGGCAACGCCTGATTGCAACAGCGCTTTCGTTACGGCAAGGATGCCTTCGCCGTGAAACGTCGCCCATCGGCGAGTTGCAGCGATTTTATTTCTTCAGCGAAAGAGCGTTCCATGATGTTGGAAAAGCGGACGCGCGTCTAAGCGGGCCGGCGTTCTTCGCTTCCTGGCTTCTTGCGAAAAAACTTGATCGGCTTGGCTTCGGGCGGTAACGGCGTCACACCATGTGTTGACAAATTGCCTTCGAGTTTGCGGCCTTCCGGGTCGGCCAATGCCGCTTCACGTGCGGACTTGATGGCAAGCGCACGATCGCGATCGGTGGTGAATTGTGTACCGGTCACCAGATGGTCAAGGATGCGCAGGAAATTGCCGCGCCCGCGCTTGTAGGTGTCGCCATAGCCTTTGATCAGACGCCCGCATAGACCGATCTCCAGGGCCAGTTGCAGGTCGCGCCGAGCGGCCGCTTGTACTTCACCGAGCCATCGATCGATCAGTGTCTGTTCGGCTTGCCAGCGCGATGTCATGCGCCGGACCGGTCGTAGCGCGGCAAGCCCACGCAGCAGCCCGAAGCCGACGATGCTGGTGGTCTTGATGTACATCCCTTTGTTGAGCTTGTGGGTGAGGCCGCGCTTGTCGGTCCAGCGGACCAGCCGATTCGCGAGGCTGGTCGGCAGCATCGCGGCCACCTCATCGACACCGGGTTTCAGATATTCGACGATATGCACCGGTTCGCCAGGCTTTGCCATCACGTCGCCGCGCACCCGCTCGAAGCGACTCTTGCGAGTCTTGACGTCTGCCACGCGAATCACATCTTCATAGCTCATCCAAAGCGCGAGGAAACGACCGGTCTCGTTGGTGAGCATGCAACCGAGCGCCTGCCCGCCCCGTTCACGGTCGAGTTTCGCGATCGGTTTCAGTCGATCGAGATATTGCGTGGCATAGCGCGTGTCTTGATAGTCGACGAGTCGCGCCACGCCTTCTTCGAGAATGCGATGCGTCTCGATCGGAAAGCTGTCCTTCACGCGCTCTGAAGGGTGATCCATCCAGCGCTTCACCGCTTCAGGTGCCGCCGCTTTCAGTTCACCTGCGGCATGCTTGTAGCCAAGATCGAAGCCCTTCAGGCTTGCATCGACGCCCCGCCCGCCGCCATGAACGGCCGCTTCGCAATCCGCCCGGGACAGTGGCAATGCGCCGGAACCCGCCAGCGCACCGAACAGCACCGCACTGATGACCGTTCCGGAATCCTGCGCGATCGCCTGCATGTCAAAGAGAACATTGCGCTTTGCAAGCGTTTCAGCCGCTTTGATGATGCGATCCCCGTCGATGCGTCCGTCGCCCATATGCATCTTTTCGAGCGTCGTGTAGACGCGATGCGTGGACGCAATGAGCGTCGTGCGATCTGGCGACACGAAACCGTTTTGCATCGCGCGACCGGCTTCGATCAATTCGGAGGCGACCATGACATCGACATTACTGGGCGAAGGCGTTAATGCGAGCACTGGGCGCTTCCCACCGAGATCGGCGAACTTGGCCGGGAAGAGTTCGATGTAGTAGGTGGTGGCGCCGGTGCGCTGTGCGACACCCGGTATCGATGTGCTTTGCACCGGGTAATTCTGTTTCGTCGCCGCGGCGATGATCCAGTCGGCCAGCACGCCACCGCCTTCGCCACCAAGGGCCGCAATGAGAATCGTGATGGGGCGCTCGGGAAGGTTCATTCAAAACTCCAGATCAAGCCGGCTGCATCCAGCCGATGACGGTCGCACGCAGGCGCCATTTCAAGTT
Organism: Betaproteobacteria bacterium; assembly: GCA_009693235.1. GTDB lineage: Bacteria > Pseudomonadota > Gammaproteobacteria > Burkholderiales > SG8-39 > SHXR01. The sequence continues at coordinate 11,192 of SHXR01000002.1, forward strand.
GTCCCACCAGGTTGGGTTCTGCACAATCTCGGCCCGGAAGAACGAGGGGCACAGGATTGCCGCATGCGCGACCTCACCACAGAGGCCACAGCCGACGCACGCGTTGTTCACATGCGCAACCGGATCGACTTTCAACGGATCGGACGAATCCTTGATCGTGAGCGAGGGACAGCCCGATAACCGAATGCATGAGTGATCACCCGAGCAGACATCTTCATCGACACCGAACCGTGTTCGCACCACGCGATTGCCCGCCTTGAGCGCGGCCGATACCACTGGGCGCAGTCGACGTTGTTTTTCGAGTTGGCATTCGCTTTCGGCGATGACGACCTTCAAGCCGTTGTAGGACGAGGACATCGCATCCTTCAACGTCTTCGACATCTCGCCGACGTGATAGGTGGTGACCCGCTTAATCCAATTGACACCGATGCCCTTTAGCGCGGCTTCGATCGACATGCCGGTCATCTTGGCTTCCGGCTCGTGCGGTGAAGACGGAATATTCTGCGCGCCGGTTGCCGAGGTATAGCCGTTGTTCATGATGACGAGAATGCCGTCGCTCTTGTTGAACACGGAATTCGCGATGCCCGAGGTGAGCCCGTTATGCCAGAAGCCGCCATCGCCCATGATGGTGACCGTGCGTTTGGCGAAGAGCGGATCGATCGCGGCATTGCTGGCGAGTCCAAGGCCGTATCCCAGAACGGTATTGCCGATGTTGAAGGGTGGCAATGTCGAGAACAGATGGCAGCCGATGTCGGCCGACATATGAAACTTGCCGGTGTCTCGCTCGATCAATTTCATCGCCGAGAAGACCGGTCGCTCCGGACAGCCAACGCAAAATCCGGGCGGGCGAGTCGGCAGCGGGCCGCCAAACAATTCGCCCGCTTGCAATTTCGGTGCAAGCAGGGCGTCCCGTTTTTTGGCGATACTTGCGATGTCGACACCGCGCGGTGCCGACCGTTCGATGAATTTTGACATCCCTGACAGCACGACTTCACCGGTGTATTCGCCTGCCATCGGCAGCACATCTTTGCCGTAGATTCGCGCGCCATTTATGTCACCCCGACGCAGTGCCGCAAGGATGGCGTCTTCAATGAAATTCGGCTGGCCTTCTTCAACGACGAGCACCGCCTTCTTGCCGGTGCAGAACTGCTGGATTTCCGTCGAGATCAACGGATAGGTGACATTCAGGCAGTAGATCGGCACTTTCGATTCGCCGAATGCATCGGCCAGACTAAGTTGCTGCAACGAGCGGATCACGACGTTGTACATGCCGCCCTGACAAATCACGCCGATTTCATCGAGCGAGCCGCTGAACATCTCGTTTAGCTTGTTGTCCTGGACGAACTTGACCGCAGCCGGCCAGCGTATCTCGACCTTATGCTTTTCCTGCACATAGGACGAAGGTGGCAAAACGATACGACCATAGTCAAAGGTCGGATTTTCAAGGCCGGCATTACGCGAGATCGCCGGCGCGCGGTTGCTCTTTGCGTGAAATTGTCCATGCACATGACAGGCGCGAATCCGCAGTTCCAACATGACCGGCGTACTCGATGCTTCCGATAGCTCGAATCCTTTCTCCACCATGTCCACAATCGTCGGCAGGTTCGGTCGCGGATCGAGCAGCCAGATCTGCGACTTCATGGCGAACGCGTGGGAGCGCTCCTGCATGATCGAGGAGCCTTCGCCATAGTCTTCGCCGATGACGATGAGGGCGCCACCGGTTACACCCGAAGAGGCTAGATTAGCGAGCGCATCAGACGCCACATTGGTGCCAACCGTTGATTTCCAGGCGACCGCACCGCGAATCGGATAGTTGATGGACGCACCAAGCATCGCCGCGGCCGCCGCCTCCGAGGCATTGGTTTCAAGATGAACACCCAATTCGTCGAGAAGATCCTTCGCGTCGGTCAGCACATCGACCAAGTGAGAGACGGGCGCACCTTGATACCCGCCGACGTATGAAACACCGGATTGCAGCAGCGCTTTGGTGACCGCGAGGATGCCCTCGCCGGTGAAGACGTCGCCAGTGGTGAGGCGAAGCGATTTCACCTCCTCTTTGAAAGACCGTTCCATGATTCAACCTTGAAGATGTAGGCGTTTGGGCGAATTCAATCGCGCTTGCGATGTAAATTGAGACTAGGCGTGGGACCTGCATTTGTCAAATGGATGCCCTTCGCCTCGATCATCGATGGCATCGATGATCGAGGCGCGGACCAACAAGATACCACTTGGCACGCCTGACGCAGAGCGTCAACGCATGCCGCAATTGGTCAATGCTTAAGCGGGTCTGCCATTTGCCGTTCAGGTACCCGGTACCGTACATCGAATAGTGCACACGGCGGAGAAATCGAGACTAACGGTCGATCCGTCGGGAATGCCGATCCGTCATCGAAGCAGGACATTTCTCCTCCGACGGATCGTTTGTGATCGGCCAGCCGAAAGCCCGATGGGCATTGAGCACGGTCTATGCGTACGGTTAGCCACATGATCCATATCACTCAGCCCGAAGCGCTCGAAGTCCTCGCCATGTTGGAAGGCGAGCGCTGGAAACGTACCCAGGAGGAACGTCAGGACGTTCCGTACGGGTTCTTTTTCTGGTTGCGGGCGTGGAAAGCGAAGGCTGCAGCCGGCCTCGGCGAAGTTCCGGTCTCGCTGTGTCAGTTCGCCGAGCGTGCCACCAAGGCGCCAATCCTCTACGGCGAAGAGGGTTACCGCAAGTACCACATCGATGCGACCGGTGAGCTCACGTTGATGCGCGATTCCCTGCTGCCGGACTACGCCGAAAAAGCAACTGCGCTCGGTATTCGGATCTCTTGATCTAAATCGCGACGATCACGCCGTCTTGCAGGCGGGGGATGACGTCAAGTGATGAGAGTCTGGCCGCATAGTCGATTTCATTTGCATGGCCGCGACCGGTCATGATGCGCCCAACCCGGCAATTACTTAGCATGTCGATCGGCTTGCCGCTGGCATAGACCGCACGCGATGCACGCGCCGCATCGGACAGGTCGATCCCGTTCCCAAGTGTTTTGGAGAAGAGATCCACGAGGTAACCGGCGCCATAGTAATCCTCGAGATTGAAGTTACCCATGGAACCCGAGCAGACGATGACGATCGGGTGTTGGGGATGTTTCGATAGGACATGGCTCACGATGGCCGTGCTATTCAACAGCGAGGCGACATATAAATGATCGGCCGCTGCCGACTCTTTAACTGCCACCGTGCCATTGGTGGTGGCGAGAATGAGCTTTTTGCCGCGCACGCCATGTTCGAGGAGTGCAAGGGGTGTCGGCGCGGTGAATCCGGCGAAGACGTTCGCATAGAGTTCCCCGGCCAGCACAAAGGAGTCGGCGCTGTGCCGGGCACTTTCATCGCGTGCGGAAGCCTCATCCATGGTGGGGATCACCATCGTCGCACCATGGGCCAACGCCGCGGTCATGGTGGTCGTCGCAAACAAGATGTCGAGCACGATGACGACCTTGTCCGCCAATTCGATCGTTGCGAGTTCCTCTTTGCGACTGAGAACGTGGAGCTGATGGGAGAGCGTGACGCTCATCGGATTTCCTCGGGTCGGTGAGGCGGGTCAGGAGGCCGGGCGCCGGCTGTACATGCCGTAGCCATTCATATCGAGAACCTGTTCGTCTCGTTGATTGAAGACTTCCCATCGATGCAACACGAGTCCGCGATCAGGTTTCGATTGCGACGGTTTCGATTCGATCACAGTCATTTTCAACCGAAGCCGATCGCCCGCACGCACTGGCCGCCGCCAATTCACGTCTTTCACGCCGGGTGAACCAAGGCTTGCCGCTTTTAGCAGATACGCATCGCAAACTAGACGCATGCAAATGCCGACTGTTTGCCAACCACTGGCAATCAATCCGCCGTAAATAGATTCCTTCGCACGCTCCGGGTCGACGTGGAAATACTGGGGATCGTATTTCCCCGCGAACTCCATGATCTCCGTCTCGGTCAATGCGGGTCCCTGCATTTCGCGCGTCATCCCGACCGGGAAATCTTCGAAGTAGTACTGGACGGTCACTGTTGCGGTTCCTCGATAAGGATTCGTACGAAAGGTGCTGATTATCACCGAAGCGGGTAATCGCAGCCGTCCTGCGCAATCGCGCATATTTTTTATTTGTCTTCCTGACGCGCCGGATCAGCGACGAAAGCCGCCGTAGATCGGCCGCGGTCTTCAGCTACACACATCGCCCGTCGATAGAGAGCCAATGCCGGATCACCCGGTTCAAGGGTCGGATCCATTGGCTTGCTGAACATGCGGGAGGGCAAAATGCAACGCAATGAGCGAAAGATCGTATCGGCGTCCATCGAATTCCATCGCGCGGCGCGGCCATCTCTGCAGCGCAACGCCACCCATGTCCTAGCGGCCCTTGCGCTGTTAATGAGCCTCGCAAGTTGCGGGATGCTCAATTCAAAACGAGGCGACGAGCCCGCTGCATCGAGGACATCGGCGGCAACGCCGGAGCACTCGACGCCGGTCCGGTATTCCCGGTCGGAATCAAAGCACGTCGCTTTCACGCAGACCGGTACAGCGAGTTGGTATGGCCGTGAACTGCACGGCCGCAAAACCGCTAGCGGCGACATCTTCGACATGAATGGTATGACCGCAGCCCATCGTACGCTGCCCCTATCGAGTCATGTGCGTGTAACGAACCTTGAAAACGGCCGCACCGTCGTGCTGCGCGTCAACGATCGCGGCCCCTTCGTTGGTGATCGCATCATCGATGTTTCTGCCGCCGCCGCGACGAGGCTCGGATTTGCCAATCGTGGGGTGGCGAAGGTGAAGGTCGAAGCGGTCCTGCCACCTACTGAGGCGGCCGGTACCCTTCGTCACACCGCGACACGATAACGGCGTTGAAAATTGTCGTGTTAGAGCGATAACTCAGCTTGAATGGGTGCTTGTAGCGCCCGTCTGGCAACCGCAATTACCTTGCCGCTTCGACTTTGAGCTGCAACGACTTGTATTCGAGAAACTCCTCGAGGCCGAATTTGCCCAGCTCGCGCCCGTGACCTGACTGTTTGTAGCCGCCGAACGGCGCCTGCATGTTGAACGCGCCGCCATTGATGTCGATCTGCCCTGCGCGGATGCGTTTCGCAACGCGCTTGGCCCGTTCTTCATCACCCGACCAGACGCCACCTGCAAGGCCATAGATCGTGTCGTTGGCGATTCGCACCGCGTCATCGTCACCTTTGTGGGTCATGATTGAGAGGACTGGCCCAAAAATTTCTTCGCGCGCAATGGTTGAATTGGGATCCACACGGCCGAACACCGTAGGCTGCACGAAATAGCCCTTGTCCACGCCCGCGGGCTTTCCCGGCCCACCGATCAATAATTGAGCGCCCTCGGCAATGCCCTTCTCGATGAACCCGCGCACGCGATCGAGCTGCGCTTTTGAGACGAGCGGGCCAAGCCGTGTCTGATCGTTGAACGGGTCGCCGACGGTAAATTTCTTCGCCTCATCGGTGGCGAGCTTGGCCGCTTCGGCGTACTTCGATTCGGGCACCAACAAGCGCGTATGCGCACTGCACGTCTGACCGGAATTGAGGAAGCACGCCGATACCGTACCTTTGATTGCGCTCGCCAGATCGGCATCATCCAACACGATTGCTGCGGACTTGCCGCCTAGTTCGAGCGAGACGCGTTTGACCGATTGGGCAGCCACTTCAGAGACGCGTTTGCCTGCGCGTGTCGAGCCGGTAAAGGAGACCATATCCACATCGGCGTGTCGTGCCATTGCCTCGCCGACCACCGGACCATACCCGGTAACCAGATTGAACACGCCCTTTGGCAAGCCCACCGAATCGATGATCTCCGCAAGAATGAACGCGTTGATCGGCGCCACCTCCGAGGGCTTCAAGACGATGGTGCAGCCGGCCGCTAACGCGGGAGCGACCTTTGCCGCGATCTGATGCAGCGGATAGTTCCAAGGCGTAATGGCGGCCACCACGCCGACGGGTTCCCGCATCACGATCGAATTGCCGACCCGCTCTTCCCAGGCGAAGCTGCCCAGCATTTTCGCGTACATCGCGAAGGTGAACGTCGGCGATCCCACTTGAATACGGGTGGCGAGCTTGATCGGCATGCCCACTTCCTGTGCGATGGTGCGGCCCAGTTCTTCGCCGCGCGCCTTCATGCCTTCATGAATTTTTTGCAGATACTCGGCGCGGATCGCAGGCGTCAAGGCGGCCCAGCCATCGAACGCTGCGCGCGCTGCCTTGATCGCAGCATCGGCGTCAGCTTCGTTGCATTCTGGGATGCGGGCCATCACTTCTTCGGTGGCCGCATTGTGGACATCGATGGACCCTTTGCCTTGCGGTACGACCCATGCACCATTGATGTAGATCTTGTCACGATTTTGCATAGCAGCTTCCTTTTGTTCAGTCGTAGACGATCAGGCCGCGCGCGTTTTTGCCCGCTTCCAGATCGGCGAATGCCTGTGGGGCTTCGTCGATGCGATAGGTCTTGGTAATCAGTTCATCGAGTTTCAGTCGCTTGGCCATGTAAAGCGACATCAGGCGCGGAAAATCTTCGCGTGGGCGGGCTGAGCCAAAGTAGCTGCCGGTGAGCGTCTTCTCCTCGAACACTGCCATCGCCGGACGGATCGGCGCGGTGTCGTCGCCTTTGGTCACACCGACGCACACCGTGGTGCCGCCTTTCCTCATCGCGCGAAACAAGGTCTCCACCATCTTGCCGATGCCTGCGCATTCAAAGCAGTATTCAGGTCCCCCATCACTCATCTTCTTGATGGTCTTGACCAGATTTTCTTCGCGGCTGGCGTTGATGGTCTGGGTTGCGCCGAACTGTTTGGCGAGGGCGAGCTTCTCATCCGATATATCGACGGCGATGATGTCGCGTGCGCCGGCAATCGCGGCGGCCTGGATGGCATTGAGACCGACCCCACCGGCCCCGGATACCAGCACGGAACTGCCGGCTTCGATGTGCGCGGTATTGAATACGGCGCCGACCCCGGTCATCACGCCGCACGACACCAATGCGGCCGGCCGCAGCGGCATGTCGGAGCGGATCTTCACGCAGTTGTCGACATGCAAGGTCGCGTATTCGGCCATCACGCCGCAACCGGAGAAAATGTTGAGCGCATTGCCGGCGCGATCCTTGGTGCGATGGGTGCCATCTGGCAGGCTCCAGAGCGTGCGCGCGCCCTGATCGCAAAGCTGTGGGCGGCCGGTTGCGCAGTAGCGGCATTTGCCGCACATCGACACGAACGAGGAAACGACATGATCGCCGATCGCATACTCGGTGACGCCTTCGCCGACTTCGACGATGACGCCGGACGCTTCATGTCCGAGGATCACCGGCAGCGGAAACTTGATCGTGCCATTGGTGGCGGACAGATCGCTATGGCAGACGCCGGTCGCGGCCATCTTGATCATCACTTCACCGCGTCGGGGTGATTCCACTTCAATTTCTTCGACGCCGACTGGCTGATTCAATGTACGGGCGACGACCGCCTTTGCTTTACGTGCCATGGAGAGGCTTCCTTCTTTGCGGATCCAGGGGAGGGACGGCTTTAGTCTACCTGGAGAGCGCGCATGATTCGATTGTCATTTGGACCAGCGCGTCCGTGCGACGGCAATCGCCGTCACCGTTCCCCAAGCGACGATGCCGACGGCGATCGTGACAAACAGCGCGCGTAATTCGCCGCCTAGCGAGAGCACGATCCAACCGCCGCCCAACGCGATGGCAAGGCGCACCGTACCGGCGAGGACCGGCCAACCAACCAACTCAACGCCTTGCGATGCGAAGTAGAGCGCCACGCCGATACCGATGAATGGATACCACGGGCCCACCGTGCGAAGATACGACTCGCCCGCCGCGATGACCGCAGGTTCAGTGCTGAACAACGTGACCCAAGCCTGCGGAAAGATGGCTACGCTGCCGCCAATCAACGCGCAAATCAATGCGGCCAATCCTGCACCGCTCCAGGCGATGCGTTTGGCGCGCTCCGGGCGTCCCGCGCCGATGTTCATGTCAACGAGCGGCACGAGTGCAGCGCCCACCGCAAACACCAGCGGCACTTGCAGCAGTTCAAGCCGGACGCCGACCCCGTAGCCGGCAATGGCCGCGGTGCCGAAGCCGCCGACATAGCCGGTCAGGACGACTGCGGTAATGACGGTTTGCAATGCCGAGAGCGATGACATCGCGCCGACGCGCAGGATCGTTGCGCAATGCGACCACGACCAGGCAACCCCTTTCAGCCGCAACCGGACCGGCAATGATGCGTGGCTGAGAATGAACAAGAAAATCGAAGCCGCCAACGCAAAGCCAAGTAAGTAGGCGAGGGCGGTGCCGGCGATTCCAAGACCAGGGGTGGTGCCGATCCCTAGGGTCAATAGGCCAGACAGCCCGATGTGGACAATTGCCGTCATGCTCAGCACGCCCGCTGGGATAAGGGTGTTGCCCATGCCGCGCAGCGCCGCTGCACAGAAATTCGCCAGCCAGACGAAGGGGGCGCCGGCGAATAGCACGGTGGAATAAGTGATCGCCAAGTGCAACGCTTGGTCACGTCCGCCTAATAGTGGGAAAAGAAATGGGCCAAGCCCGACGATGATGAGCGAAAACGCAATGCCAAGCACCACTGCAAGCAGCATGGCATGCGCGAGCAAAGCTTCCACCCGCCGTTGATCACGCGCGCCCAAAGCGCGGGCAATCGCGGACGCCACGCCGACCCCATTGCACCCGCCGTCATCATTTGCATCAACATCACTAGCGGGAAAGCGAGCGCCAATCCGGCCAATGGGCGGTGCCTAGCCGTCCAACGAAGTGCGCATCGGCAATACTGACGGCGGACTGGAACCCAACGAGAACGACCCCGGCCAAGCGAGGCGAAGGATGCTGCGGAGGATCCCTTCGTGTGGATCCACCTAGGAAAGGGTTCTCAGCTCACGCAGCGCGACCGATAACATCGTGGCATCCGGCGATGACACGGTCCGCAGTTCCTCGATGACTCTCGTCGCGCGCTCAACCGCAGCACGATTGCTGTCCATCCATCGCGCGCAAAGGGTGCCCGCGTCATCGTTGTCGCGGAACGACGACAGCAAGCACATGGTGAGTCCGCTCTGCACATTCCCCAAGTCATCGCGCAGGGCGTTCTTCGCTTGCAAGGGCCAATGTCCGTCGGCCGGAAGCTGCATGATGCGATCGGCAAACCAACCAAGGCCTAGCCACCCCATCAGCTGAAAATGCACCTGGGCGACCAATGTAAGCGAGCGTTTCGTAGCGTCCGCTACCTCGATTAGAGAGAGCGCCGAGCCAAGATCCTGGAACGACGCCACCCGGGTCGCTAGTTCGAGCGGAATGCCGACAGCGGTGAATCGGCTGATCATTGCGCCGCGACGAGCAAGTGACGTGGCATCGAGGAGTCGTGGCAGTTCCGACTCCAGAAGACTCGCACCGGCACGGAACTTTTCAATCGTGGTTCCCATGTCGTCTTGCAGACGCTTGGAGCGCAGGAACCATGATGTTGCCGGTGGTTTCGATTGCGCTTCGAGCAACAGCTCGGCGAGGACATGGCAAGACCTAACAGAACCTTGATGTTGACTTCGTGATCGGATGTTTCGACGCCACCGGAATTTTCAATAGCGTCGGTGTTGATGCGCCCACCCGTGCCACCGGCGCCCGCGAGCGCAAATTCAATGCGGCCCCGTTGCGTAAAGCCAAGATTGCCGCCTTCGACGACGATCTTGCAGCGCAGATCCCTGCCGTTCACCCGCACCGGATCGTTGGTGCGGTCGCCCGCATCGACGTGGGTTTCGGTGCTGGCCTTCACGAATGTGCCGATGCCGCCGTTGTAGAGGAGATCGACCGGGGCAACGAGAATCGCGCTGACCAATTCGGCTGGCGTCATGCTGGATTGTTGAAGACCCAGCGCGCGTTGCATTTGCTCGCTGATCGGGATCGACTTGGCGCTGCGCGGCCAGACGCCGCCACCCGCTGAAATGACCTTCGCATCGTAGTCGACCCATGACGAGCGCGGCAGATGAAACATGCGTTCCCGCTCGAGAAAGCTCGCTTCCGCATCGGGATCGGGATCGACGAAGATATGGCGATGATCGAATGCCGCAATGAGCTTCATCGTTCTGGCCAGCAACGTCCCGTTGCCGAATACATCGCCGGACATGTCGCCGACGCCCACCGCGGTAAACGATTCATTACGAATATCGCGACCGAGTTCGCGAAAATGCCGTTTGGTCGATTCCCACGCCCCACGCGCAGTGATAGCCATGGCCTTGTGGTCGTAACCGGCCGACCCACCCGAGGCGAACGCATCGCCCAGCCAGAATCCATATTCCTTCGAGATGGCGTTGGCATAATCGGAGAACGTTGCCGTTCCCTTATCGGCCGCCACCACCAGATAAGGATCATCGCTATCAAGGCGGCGCACATCGACTGGCGGCACGATCTTGCCTTCCTTCAGCAGCTCCTCGCGTTCGGTGCTTGCTCGTTTGAGGACAAATCCCCCCTTCGAGCCGACCGGTACGATGACGGTGTTCTTCACCATCTGCGCTTTTACCAAACCCAACACCTCGGTTCGGTAATCCTCCGGCCGATCTGACCAACGTAGGCCGCCACGGGTGACCTTGCCGCCGCGCAGGTGGACGCCTTCGAAGCGCGGCGAGTACACGAAGATCTCGAACATCGGGCGCGGCTCGGGCACACCCGGCATGCGCGCAGGGTCGAATTTGAATGACAGAAATTCCTTGTGCGTACCGCCGGCATTGCGAACGAAGAAATTGGTGCGGGTGGTGGCGAGAATGGCGGCGAGAAACTGTCTGAGGACGCGGTCCTCGCTCAAGTTGCTGATGCGACCCAGCTCCGCTTCGAGCCCCTTCTCGATCTTCAAGGCGAGAGAATCATCATCGCGTTTGGGATCGAGACGCTGCTTGAACAAATGCACCAGCAGGCGCGCAATGGAGGGATGACTGGTGAGCGTGTTCTCGATGAAGGATTGCGACAGCGGAAAGCCGATTTGACGAAAGTAACGACCGTAGGCGCGGAGCACGACGATGTCTTCGGCCGGCAGACGCGCGGCGGTGACCAAGCGATTGAACGGATCGCTTTCGATGGCGCTTGTGATGATGTCGGCAAACGCTTTCTCAAAGATCGGACGTAACTCGTCGACATCGACATTGGCCGCGGTGGTGATGGCAAGGCCGATATCGACCAGCCAGATGGCCGGGACGCCAACTGGGGTAACGCGACTCGGACGTTCATCCAGCACCCGCAAGCCCATTTGCTCGAGCATCGGCAGCACATCAGACAGCACGATCGGTGCGCCTTTCACCACCAGTTTGAAGCGCAGTTGACCTGGTGCGGCTTCGATCTGGCGATACAGCAACGTGCTTGGCACATCGGTCGCCAGCGTCTTCACGAACATCTCGATGTCTGCCACTGCGTTGCGCGGGGTGAAGTCCTCTCGATAGCCGGCCGGAAACGCGTCGCCAAACTGGAGATAGAGCTCGGTGCCGCGCGCCTCGCCGAGCCGCTCGATCAACGCGGCCTGGAGGTTGTCCTCCCAGCGCCGCGCTGCCAGCGCCAAGCGTGTTTCGAGCTCGCGCGTGTCAAAGGACGGGATTTCTCCGGGCGCGGTGTAAATCATGAAGAGCACCTGTGCCAGGGGCGAGGCGGTAACGCTGACATCAAATTCGGAGGCATGTCCGCATAGTGCATCGACGGGGATCGCTTGCCATTTACGGCGCAGATCGGTCGTGTACTGCTCGCGCGGGGCGAACACCAGGCAAGTGACAAACCGATCGTAGGTATCGCGTCGCGTGAACAAGCGAAAGCGCTGCCGCTCGCCAAGTTGCAGGATGCCAAGGGCAATCGGCAGCAGTTCCTTCTCGCTGATCTGGAACAGTTCGTCGCGCGGATAGTTGTTGAGAATATGGGCAAGCGACTTGCTGGCATGGGAGGCTGGCGGCAGACCCGCCGCGCTGATGATGTTGGCCACCTTCTGTTTGAGGATCGGAATGTCAGATAGTGTCGTGCTGTAGGCCGACGATGTGAACAGGCCGATGAAGCGATGCTCGCCGCAGACCTCGCCCGCCGCATCAAAGCGCTTGATGCCCACGTAGTCGAAGTGACCGGGCCGATGCACGGTTGATCGAAAATTTGATTTTGTGATGACCACCAGCACCCGTGTTCTGGCGTGGCGTTGCAGGTTCGCGGGCAGACGTGTGGTGCTGGCGGTCTGCCGGTCCTCCCCGGTAGTCCGCAATACGCCGAGGCCGCTCCCCGGGATGACGCGCAACGAATCCATCCCATCGTGGGTTTCCACGTCGTGGCAGCGATACCCAGTGAAGGTGAAATGGTCATGCAGCAGCCATTCGAGAAACGCTTTTCCGGCGGCGACCTCTGCGGGTGGGACCGGCAGCGATGATCGTTCGATCTCGTCGATCACTTCGCGCGCCTTAGCGAGCATGTTCTGTCAATCCTCGACGGCGGCGCGCGTATCGGCGAGGACCCGTGCAATGCCCTCATGCAATGATCGCAGCCGCGCATTGTCATGGATCCGGTCGATTTGCGGATGGATTCACGACTCGCGCGGATCGTGGTCCGCGTCGCCCGGAAATTGGATGAGTTTGCCGTCTGCATTGCGCTTGAGCGAGAGAATCGGATGCGCTATCAAATGCGACATCAGCCCGTGGCGGTTTACTTCCATCGTCACGGCGTCCACCAGGAAAGGCATATCGTCGTTGACGATCTCGATTACGGTATGCGTCGACTGCCAGCCGTGTTCTTCGATCGTTGGATTACGAATGCGGATGCTGGCTACGCCCGGACGGCGCGTACGTGCGAAGGCCCAATGAGAAAGAGCGGCGCCGTACAGATCGAGGGCCCGGTAGCGGGCAAGATCTTCCTGATCCAACCCACCGAAATATTCACTCATGAACAGTTCGATGACCGGTCGTTCCGCGGGGGCAACCCGGGTGGAAACCAGCTCGATCACATCCACCAACGCGGGGGGAGTGGGGCGGTCCGTACGCTTTAGCATGGAGCACTCATCAGGCATGCGGAGGGCTCAATTGTAGCCCGCCCTCCGGTGATTCAAGGGATCACATCAAGCAACATCCGGATGATGCCGTTCGTACCGGAGGATGGCCTGCTTGAGTTCTTCCGGCCATGGTGTCGAGCGCTTGGTTTTGAGGTCCGCATTGACATAGACAAGCTCGCCCGCCGTCAGATGATCGGTTCCCCGCCAGATGCCAAATACAAATACCATGGACGAGCGGCCGATGCGTTGTACCCGACAGCAGACGTCGAGCAGATCTTCATAGGTCGCACTGCCGCGGAAATCGGCGGTGGCTTTCACTGCGTAGATGTCAGACCCAAATTTATCCACGATTCCCTGTGGATAGGCAAAGCCGATGGCACGCCAGTACTCGGCAATGGCGATATCGAAATACAGAAAGTAATTGACGTTGAAGACGACGTCTTGTCGATCCACTTCAGACCATCTGACTCTCAACGTATGACTGAAGGTAAAATCATCGCGATTCACTGGGGATCCTTTGCTGTGTTGACGAAGCTCGCGCTGGCAGGCGTTGTGAGGATAGCGCGCGATGGATGAAATAGTGCGCTGTGCCATGGCCCACTGGCCCAATGTGCCCGCGGTGTGCGGATGGTTGCGGCTTGATCGGCGCGGTAATTGGTTGTTACGCCTCGCCGAAGGGGAACCGGCACAATTTGATCGCATTACCAATCGCGCGTTGATCGAATTTATCGGTCGCAACTATGCCTGTGATGACCGCGGGCGCTATTACTTCCAGAATGGACCCCAGCGTGCCTATGCAACGCTCGACTACACCCCCTGGGTGGTTCGCGTGGGTGATCGCGACGCGTCACTGGTCACGCAGACAGACGAGTTGGTGAGTGCGTGGAGCGAAGCGTTCCTCGATGAAGAGGGTGCTCTCGTTCTTGCCACGAACTTGGGTGCAGCGCTCGTTCTTGACCGCGATCTCGATCGCATTGTCGGAACCCTTGCCGACGGCAGCGGCAAAGCGATGGACGCCGAGGCTTTCTTCGCCAACGTTACCGCCGGGCGGGAGGAGAGCGCATCCCTGCATGGCCGCGTGACGCGCTTCGCATCGATCCGAACCACCGAGGTGCCGGCGCGGTTAGCCTTCGTTCGCCAGCCGGCTCTGTAGCGATCGACGATAATCGGCTTTCATTTCCGTCGGACGTGAGCGCGCACATGCAGATCGGTGTTTTGGGACTTGGCATCATGAGCGGGGCGATGTCGGCCAACGTGGTGAAGGTGGGCTTCTCCGTTACCGGTTTCGATCCTTCGCCATCAGCGGTGGCTGCCTTTGTCGCGCCCGGTCGGCGGGCCGCGATCAGCGCGCGAAGTGGCGGCTGCTGCTGGGATCGACTTCAATCGGAGCCCCCGATGCGACGCATCGTCACTGCCATGTTGGTCAGCGCCATTGCGGTTATCGCCACGGGGCTAGTGCAGGCGCAGGGCTATCCGTCGAAACCGGTTCGCTTCGTTATTCCGTTTCCGCCCGGTGGCGGCACCGACATTCTTGGTCGTGCGCTGGCACCCAAGGTCTCAGGAGGTCTTGGCCAGCAGCTGGTAGTTGAGAATCGCGGTGGGGCGGGTGGCAATATCGGCTCCGAATACGTCGCGAAGGCGGCACCCGATGGCTATACCTTGCTGCTTGGCGCAAATACGCTGGCGATCAACGCAACGCTGTATCAGAAACTTGGCTTCGATCCGATTAAAGACTTCGCGGCAGTAACGATGCTGGCGTTGGGGCCGATGGTGCTGGTCGCGCATCCGTCGGTGCCGGCGAAAAGCGTGCGGGAGTTGGTTGCGCTGGCCAAACGCGATGCCTCGAATCTCAATTTCAGCTCGCCCGGCAACGGTACGCCGCATCATATCGCCGGCGAGTTGTTCAATCGGATGGCGGGTGTGTCGATCACCCATATTCCCTACAAGGGTGGCGGTCCGGCGCTGGCTGATGTGTTGGCCGGGCAGACGCAGCTTTCCATGCTCACAATGGGCACCGTGAAGCCGCACATTGAGGCGGGTAAATTGATGGCGCTTGGCATGGCGTCGGCACACCGCTCGCAAGTGGCACCCGATGTGCCGACGATCAGCGAATCCGGTGTGCCAGGTTACGCAGCCGAGCTATGGTATGGCGTGTTTGCACCGAAGGGAACGCCGCCCGGCGTCATCCGCAGACTGCATGCCGAATTCAATAAGGCGATTGCGGCACCGGAGGTGAAAGACCGCGTTCTTGGGCAAGGGTTCGAGATTTGGACCTCGACACCTGAGGAACTGGACCGCATCCTCGCGACCGATTTCGAAAAGTATGCCCGCGTCATTCGCGACGGCAACATTCGCGCTGAATGACAGTCAAATGGCCGTTCTCGACCCGCAGCTCGATGCGCAACGCGCCTTCGATGCGATCCGCGCGGGCGGCATCGCGATCATGCCGATGGATGTCGGCTATTCGCTGATCGGTGGGCGTCCGGCGGCGCTCGCACGCATTTTCGATACCAAGCGCCGCGCGCCGTCCAAGCTCAACGCGATGCTTGGCAATGATGCGATCGCGCGCGACCTCTACCAGTTATCGACACGCGGCTGGGAGGTGTACGAGGCGATCACGCAGGATTACGACCTGCCGCTTGGTGCGGTGGCCCCTTATCGCGTGGGCCATACGATGTTCAACAACCTTGACGCCGACACCATCGCCCGGAGCACCAAGAGCGGCACGCTGCTCATGTTGGTGAATGCCGGGCGCTTACATGCCAAGATCACGCGGCTTTCGCATGCGCATCAGTTCGCGCTGTTCGGTTCCTCGGCGAATTTGTCCCTGTCCGGAACCAAATTCGATGGTCAAGACATCGAGTCCGCCATCAAAGCGATCGCCGATGTCGTCATCGACTATGGGCTCGTGAAATACCACCCGTGGCGCGCCTCATCGACGATTCTCAATCTGGAAACGCTCGAGGTTGTTCGTATT
The DNA here is from genome assembly GCA_009693235.1 of Betaproteobacteria bacterium. Lineage (GTDB taxonomy): Bacteria > Pseudomonadota > Gammaproteobacteria > Burkholderiales > SG8-39 > SHXR01. The sequence goes on from SHXR01000002.1 coordinate 27,200, forward strand.
GGGGCGTGCTACGAGAATCTCGAGAGCCTGTTAAAGCGACATTTCGGTGTCACGCTGCCGGCGCGACGGTAATCGAGGTGACTTTGCGCGACAATGTGCGGATGAACGCGCCGGCGAACGAACTCCGTAATCGACAATGATGTCCATCCACGACGGCGCACCGTGTCTGACCTGACCGCCATCACCAGCTACGAGGAAGCCCTGTCGTCCTTCTCCTGGGATCGTCTATGGACGCTATTCGACGGTACGTCCGACCGCTTCAACCTTGCGGTCGAATGCCTCGATCGCCATGCCGGGCGCGGGATAGCCATCGATGTGAAGTTCAACGACGGACACCTCGAGTCGTACAGCTTTGCTGAACTGGCCGCCTCGACCGGACGTTTCGCACATTGGTTGGCTGCGCAAGGCGTTGCGCCGGGCGACCGTGTCGCCGTCATGTTGGAGCCGGGGCGGGCGTTCTATACCGCGCTATTTGGGGCGGTCAAGCGGGGTGCGATCGCGGTGCCGTTGTTCACCTTGTTTGGTGCCGATGGGATCGCGCTGCGCGTCGAGGACTGCAAGCCGCGATTGATGGTGGTCGAGCCGGGGCGCGCTGCCGCATTGCGTGGAACGATGGGCGCTCTGCAGATCGTCGAGGCTGACGCGGCATTTTGGGCGGCGCTCGACGGGTTTGATCCCGTTTTCGTTCCGGCGACCAACGCATCGGACCTAGCCGTCTTCCAATACACCTCCGGCACGACGCGCGAACTGCCCGAGACGGTCAAGCACAGCCAGCGTGCGATCGTTACATTGATGATCGCAGCGCTCTACGGTGTGGGGCTGCGTCCGCATGATCGCTATTTCTGCCCTTCGTCGCCCGCCTGGGGACACGGGCTTTGGCACGGGACGATTGCACCGCTCGCACTCGGTGTGCGAATCGCAAGCTACTCCGGCAAATTCGAGGTGGAGCGCGTCTTCGAGGCATTGCAGGAATTCTCCATTACCAATTTCGCCGCCGCGGCGACCGTTTATCGCATGTTGCGCAATGCCGGCAGCCGGGATGGTTATCGGATCGCACTCGACAAGGCTTCCTATACCGGCGAACCGATCGATACCGAAACGTTCCGCTGGGTCGAGTCGGCGTTCGGCGTGACGCCTTGCAGCATGTACGGCTCGACTGAGGTGGGCGTCCTCATCGTCAACTACCCGGGCTACAGTGGATACCAAGTTCGCGCCGGTACCTTAGGAAAATCCGTGCCTGGCTTGCATGTCGGTATCGTCGATCGGGAAGGCAATGAATTGCCCCGCGGCGAACGCGGCGAAATCGCGGTCAAGCGCAAAGGCGGCTGGTTCTATGTGAAGGATCGCGGCTATTGCGATGCCGACGGTTATTTCGTCCACGAAGGACGGTCCGATGATGTGATTATTTCAGCCGGTTGGACGCTGAGCGCGGTGGAAATCGAAAACGCGCTGATGAAGCATCCGGCAGTGCTGGAGGCCGCTGCGATTGGCGTACCCGATGCGGTGCGGGGGCAGGTGGTGAAGGCGTTCATCGTGGCACGCGACCGCACGGCAGACACCGAGGAAAGCGTGCAGCGCTTTATGAAGAACACGCTTGGGCAGCACGAATATCCACGCGTCATCGAATTTGTTGAGGTATTGCCGAAAACGCCCGCCGGCAAGATCAATCGCAAGGCGCTACGGGATCGTGAACAGGCTACCTAAGACAGTCGGTATTAATTAAGCATCGCCAACCGAGGAAAGCAAGATGAGTGAAGCATTGCAGCGCGAGTTCGTCGGCATCACCGACGAAGGGCTGGCCGATTTGCGCCGGCGCATCGGGCAGCCGATCGAGAACACGCTCGAACCTTGGTGCTACGAGGCGACCCGGGACAACATCCGGCATTACGCCCACGGCATCGGCGATGACAATCCGCTTTGGTGCGATCCGGATTACGGCCGGCAAACCGCGTATGGGGATGTGATCGCATTGCCGTCCTTCCTGCTGTCATGCAGCCGGATCGCGAGCGGCTACGTCGGCGGGCTCTCAGGCATCCACGCCATGTGGGCCGGTGCTAATTTCGAATGGCACAAGGTCATTCGCCGCAACGTTGCAATCAGCACCCGCGCCTATTTGAAGGATCTGGTCGAGCACCAGACCCGCTTTGCCGGTCGTTCGATCCAGCAGACCTATCACGTCGATTTTCATGATGAATCGGGTGACCTGCTGGGCGCGTGTGACTCCTGGTGTTTTCGGACCGATCGCGACGTCGCGCGGGAAACCGGGACCAAGTATCGCGAGGTGACGGCCAAGCCACCGCGCGTCTATACCCAGGCTGAACTCGACAAAATCTATCGCCTGTACGACGCCGAGGAGATTCGCGGCGATCGGCCGCGATTTTTCGAGGATGTCGCGGTGGGCGATGCGCTGCCCACCATGGCCAAAGGTCCGATGACGGTCACCGGCTTTATCGCGTATGCCCAAGGCTGGGGCGGTTTGTACATTCGCGCGAATAAACTGGCCTATCAGATGATGCGGCGCCATCCGGGCACCGGCATCAAGAACCGCTTCGGTATTCCCGATTGTCCGGAACGCGTGCACTGGGAGCCGGAATTTGCGCGCAAGGTCGGCGTTCCGGGGGCCTATGATTACGGCCCGGAGCGCTTCTCCTGGTTGACGCATGCGATCACCAACTGGATTGGTGATGCGGGATTCCTCCGGTCGATGCGCTGCGAGGTGCGCCGGCACAATCCAGAGGGGGACCTGCTATTTATCGACGCGAGTGTCAAGGCGAAGCTCGAGGTAGCGGGGCGGAAGTGCGTCGAGATCGAGCTCATCGCGAGAAACCAGGATGGCGAATTGTCAGCGCGTGGAGCAGCGATCGCCGAGCTGCCGTCGCGCCTGGGTGCGTCATCACGCCTAGCCGCCGCCTGATCCCTTGTTGCAATCCGCCTCATCTCCATCTCCCCCGTGACCCAATGCTCACTGTATGCAAATGAAGGATGCTTCCTGGCTCCCGGGTCAACGAAATCAGCCGTCAATCGCTAAGGGGTTGTACACGCTGGTGTTCGCGTCAATGCAAGCCCGCAAAGCTGCGACCGTCGGACGAGCCAATGAGGCGGCGACTGCGCACGGCAAAGCCTGGGTCGGCTTGCGGTGCGCAAATCACAAGGCATGGACAAGGGGGAAGAGATGCTTACGCGACTACGCGGGTTGGTGAGTGCGACTTTTCGCACGGTGATCGTCACCGCGACCGCATTGGGTTGCAATGTGCAGGCCAACAGTAACGATGTCGGGGCAGTTGAAGTACCTCGTATGACGCCCGCCGAGTGCCAACCGGGCCTCGCCGCCGATTCCCGCACGGCGCTTTGGTGGGATAGTGCCGCGCGAATCCTTGGCGGCATGGACGTACCGGAGTCGGCGCCGATCGTTGGTCGCAAGAGCGCGGCCGCCCACCGCAGTCAAATGAACACCCTGTGGACGCGGTTCAACGCCAAGCGTCTGCAACCGATTCGCGAATTTGCGCAGCGCGAACTCGCCAATGGACCGGGGCCAACCACCGCGCCGGTGTTCTATCCGTTCAGTGGACCGGATGCCGCGTACGCCTTAGCATTCTTTCCGGCCGCGGCCGATTTGATCTTTACCGGGCTGGAACCGGTTGGGGAAGTCGTAGATCTCGATGCAATGGATGATCCCACGCTTGCGGCGAGCCTTGAGCAACTGCGCGGTTCGCTTCGCTCCATTCTCGCGCTCAGTTTTTTCGTGACGATGGAGATGGATGCTGATCTGCGCCGCAATAAGCTGTCGGGCGTCACGCCCATCCTCATACTTTTTCTGGCGCGCCACGGCTATACCGTCAACGACGTCGACCATGTCGTGCTCAATCCGGATGGGCGACTGTGTCGATCGGATGCAAATCGCGTGCGAGACGTTCGCTCCACCGATGAGCGGATCCCCGGCGTCATCGTTCGATTTCAAGCCGTGGGCGATCCACGCGAGCGCCGTATCATTTACTTCAAGACGGATCTGTCGAACGATGGGCTGCAGAAGCACCCGCAATATCTGAAATTCGTCGAATCGGTCAATCCACCGACCACGATAATCAAGTCAGCGTCGTACCTCCTCCATTTGAAGGAGTTCACGACCCTTCGCGATCACATCCTCCGGCATTCGCAAGCCGTTCTGCAGGACGATACCGGCGTGCCGATTAAGCTCTACAGGGCGGTGCAATGGGAGCGGCGCTTGTATGGCGCCTACGTCGGGCCGATCCCGATTTTTCAAGCGCGCTTCCAACCCGAGATGGCCAACGCCTATCGGGAAACGGCGCAGCCGCTTGGCTTTGGCATCGGCTATCAGCACGAGAGTCATGAGAGCAATCTTCAGCTCTTCTTCAGGCGCAGCGACAAAGTGATCACGACCTTGCCGGAGTAATGTTGCCGCACGTGACGGCGACTGCAATGTGTGAAGGTATGATGCGCGTCGGTTTCTTCATCGTGGAGCGCATCCTTGCCGGCTTCGTTGGTTGGTTGACGCGAATGTTGGGCGTTCTCGTCGCGCTTGCCTGGTCACCCGCGCAGGCCGACTTCACTATCGCCACCCGGAACATCGCGTGGCTGCGTAATCAGCCGCTGTCGGCCGCTGACTATCAACGATGCAAGAGCCATAATCGTGAATCGCGCGCGGCCCTCGATGAACGTGATCCAGCCAGATGGATCTGCCGAACGGCTGACCACTACGCTCGGCTAGGCGCGATCGCCCGCGAAGTCAACGCCGACGTCTTCGCGTTCCAGGAAGTCGAGGGCGAGCAGGCGCTGGCGCGGATACTACCCGCGCACGAGTATGCGTTCTACGTTCCCGATAGCCCTTGGATTCAGCGGGTCGGCTTTGCGGTGCGTAAGGACCGGATCACCGTTCGACGCGCGAGCGCCTACCTGCCGCTTGGCGCGATGATGGGCAAACGGTCGCGATCGGGTGCTGATCTGGAGATCAGCATCAACGGTAAGCCGCCCCGATTGCTGGCCGTTCATTTGAAGTCGGCCTGCCATGCCCGGCCGCTCACCGATGAAACCCGGCATCCACGTGACGACGGTTCCGAAGTGTCTGCCTGCATTCAGCTGGGCAAGCAGGTGAAGCCGTTAAAAGAGTGGATTGACGCCCGTGAACATGAAGGGATGCACTTTTTGATCCTGGGCGACTTCAACCGGCGCTTTGATGGCGTTCCGGAAACCACCGGGCCCGCGCGTGATCAATTCGGTCGGCAATTGGGATTTTGGCGCGAACTTGCCGAAGGACATCGGGGCGGGCTGGTCCGCCTTACTGCCGGCCACGAGCAATTGCGGTCGTGCTGGGGCGGTGATCCGAAATTACCCGCCAACGAGCGGGCCATGTTCATCGACCAAATCGTTGCCGATCATGCGCTGGCCGAGCGCGTGGTGCCAGGCTCGGTACGCCAGTTCGCCTTACATGACGGAAAAATCACTCGGGAGGTGCGCGCTGCATTGCGTGAGTTGTCGGATCATTGTCCATTATCGGTGCGAATTCGGTAACGGCGCGGACTTGATGCAAAATAGGGCGCTTCAATCGCCCGATTTTGGAACGCGCCACGATGGAAGCCGCTGTCAACGAAAAACTTACCCGCGTGGGTCCGGGCACGCCGATGGGCGAGCTGATGCGCCGTTATTGGCAACCGATCGCCGCGGTCGCCGAATTGGATGCGCATCCAACCAAACCGGTTCGACTGCTTGGCGAAGATCTCGTTCTCTACAAGGACCTTAGCGGGCGCTACGGACTGGTTGAGCGGCACTGTCCGCATCGTCGCGCGGATCTTTCCTACGGCATGGTCGAGCAATGTGGGCTTCGTTGCAGCTATCACGGCTGGCAGTTCGATCACGACGGTCGCTGCATTGAGCAACCATTTGAAGAAACCACCAACCCCGAGTCGCACTACAAGGACCGTATTCGCATTAACGCCTATCCGGTCGAGGCCAAGCGTGGATTGCTGTGGGCCTATATGGGGCCGCAACCGGCGCCGCTCGTGCCCAACTGGGAGCCATTCACTTGGGGCAACGGTTTTGTGCAGATCGTCTTTTCCGAAGTGCCCTGCAACTGGTTGCAGTGCCAGGAGAATTCGATCGATCCGGTGCATTTTGAATGGCTGCATGACAACTGGGCGCAACGCATGCGCAACCGCGACGGTCCCTATGCGCCCAAACACCTGAAGCTAGACTTCGAAGAGATCGACTATGGCATCGTCTATAAGCGGGTGCGCGAAGGCGGTGATGAGAAAAATCCTCTTTGGACGATCGGCCGCGTGTGCCTATGGCCCAATGCCCTATTCACCGGCAACCATTTCGAATGGCGGGTGCCGATCAATGATACGACCACGCTTTCGGTGGGCTGGTTCTTCAATCGCGTGCCAAAAGAACGTGAACCCTTTGTGCAGGAGAGCATTCCCTCCTGGACGAGTCCGGTGATCGATTCTGCAACCGGCCGCAACATCACCAGCCACATCATGAATCAGGATTTCGTGGGTTGGGTAGGCCAGGGCGGCATCGCCGATCGCACCAAGGAGCATCTCGGGACCAGCGATCGCGGCGTGGTCATGATGCGGCGCCGATTCCTTGCCGACCTCGATCGGATCGCTAAGGGTGAGGAGCCGAAAGCGCTCATCCGTGATGCCAAGCTCAATCAATGCATCCAACTGCCCATCATCGACCGCGATGTATTCGTCAATGGGCTCACGCGCGCCGAAATGGCAAAGAGGGAAGAGCAACGTCGTAACGCGACCGCCGCGTACCAGGAGGGTTTTCTGTTTCTTTCCGGACAACCCGATGCAGTCAGAAAAGCGTTTGACGACGCGATGCGCTGACAGTGGGTCCGGTGCATCGCGCCGGAATCCGCGGCACGGTATGATTCGGGCCACTGCCGTTGCGGCGAAGTTTGCCGCGCGGCTTGCGCGATGCGCCTTGTTGGCGATCTACCATTTGCCGTGCATCGCGATGCAGTCGTCCGATTCCGCCACCTCCCGACCGAGATCTACACATCATGACGCCAGGCAAGCACTCTCGACTCGAAGACCAGCGCTTCATCACTGGTCAAGGCCGCTACATCTCTGACGTGAATCTGCCCAAGCAGACCTACGCGTATTTCCTGCGCTCCGATCGCCCCCACGCGGAAATCCGCTCGATCAACGCCAAGGCCGCGCTCGCCCGTCCCGGCGTGCTGGCGGTGCTCACCGGTGAGGATGCGATTGCGGCCGGCTTCAAGCCGATGCCGATTTTCCTGATGGTGAAAGGTCGCGGTGGCGCTGAGTTGATCAAGCCGCCAAGACCCGCGCTGGCCCAAGGCAAGGTGCGCTTCGTTGGCGATCAGGTCGCGCTCATTATTGCCGAGTCGCCGGCCGCCGCGCAAGATGCCGCCGAATACGTCGAGATCGACTACAGGGATCTCCCACCCTCTACGACGCCCGCGGCTGCGATCAAGCCCGGTGCCGCGCAGATCTGGGATATCGCACCGAACAATTTGCTGTTCGACTATGAAATGGGTGATGCCGAAAAGGTCGAAGCAGCCTTCAAGGCTGCCGCGAAAGTCGCGCGCATTAATTTGCACAACACGCGCGTGGTCGCCAATCCGATGGAGCCGCGTGCCTGCATCGCCACGTTCGACAACGCGCAAGACAAGTACACCTTTTATTCGGTGACGCAGGGGATCGGTGGGTTGCGTATGCAGCTGTCCGCAGCGATGGGCGTGCCGGAAGAAAAGATCGATGTCGTCGCGTGGGATGTCGGCGGTGGCTTTGGGGTTCGCTTCAATGCGTATCCGGAGTACATGGCGCTATTGATGGCGGCCAAGAAGCTCGGGCGGCCGGTGAAGTGGGTGGCCTCGCGCACCGAGACCTTGCTCGCCGATGAGAATTCGCGCGGTGTGGATTCCACCAGCGAGGTCGCCTTCGATGCTCACGGCAAGATTCTCGCGACGCGCTTCAGTTTTCTATGCGATATCGGCGCCTATTGCGTGCCGGTGGGTGCATTCATCAATACCGGTGGGATCTTCGGTCAATTGACGAGCGTCTACGACATCCCGGTTTCCTATGCGCGCTCACGATTGGCCGTCACAAACACCGCGCCGATTGGTGCGTATCGCGGCGCGGGGCGTCCGCTGATGTCGTATGCGATGGAACGCGTGATGGATGAAGGCGCGCGGATTACCGGCATCGATCGCATCGAGATCCGGCGGCGCAATCTGGTCCCAACCAACAAATTCCCTTACAAGGCCTATCACGGCAAGGTGTGGGATTCGGGCGATTTCGTCGGCCTGCTCGATCACGCCGTCAAAGCGTCCGATTGGCATGGCTTTGCGGCACGCAAAGCCGACAGCACCAAGCAGGGCAAACTACGCGGCCTTGGCATCGCCTGCTATATCGAAGAGACCGGTGGCGGCTTCGCACCGCATGATGAAGTGGAACTGCGGTTCGGCTCGAATGGTGAACTCGCGATGTACGCGGTATCCCACAATCACGGCCAGGGCCATGAGACGGCCTTCGCTGAAATCATCGCGAAAGTGATGGGCATCGCGCGCGAATCGATCGTCTTGAAGAACGGTGCACCCGAATCGCCAAGGCTGGTTGGCAACGCGACCGGCGGCTCGCGCACCTTGCATGGTGCGGGCAGCGTGATGTTCCAGGGCGCGAAGGAAATCGTTGAGAAGGGCAAGGAGTTGGCCGCGCAAGAACTCGAAGTCGCCGCGGCTGATGTCGAATTCGCCGATGGCGCTTATCGCATCAAAGGCACCGATCGCAAGATCACCATGCGCGATCTGATCGACAAGCACAAAGGTAAAGCCAATCATCCGCTCAACGTTAAGACGAAGCTCACCATCGGCTCGACCTATCCGAACGGCTGCCATATCGTCGAGGTCGAAGTCGAGCCTGCGACCGGTGTCACCGAGATCGTCAAGTACAGCGCCACCGATGACATCGGCAACATCATCAACCATCAAATGGTTGAAGGCCAGTTGCATGGCGGCATCGTGCAGGGCGTGGGGCAGATATTTGGCGAGCATGCGCAGTACGATGCCGAGACGGGCCAACCGCTTACCGGTACCTTCATGGACTATTACATGCCGCGCTCGAACGCGCTGAAGGGCATGCAGTTGTTCGATCATCCGGTGCCGACCAAGTCCAATCCATTGGGCGCGAAGGGTGCCGGTGAGGCGGGCAATACCGGTTCGTTGCCCGCACTGATGGGCGCGATCGTCGATGCGCTGCGATCGGCCGGTGTGGAGCATTTCGAAATGCCGGCGACCCCCGCTCGCGTGTGGGGAGCGCTGCAAGCGGCGAAGGCCGGCAAACCGGCTGCGTTCGCGCCCGCGCAGGCATAAAGAAAGGTTGAATTAGTAGGCAATGTCCAACGCAGCCCGCCTCGAAGATCGCCGTCTGATTACCGGACATGGGCGCTTCACAGCCGATTGGCAGCTGCCTGGCCAGTTGCATGCAGCGGTCGTTCGCTCTGATCGTGCCCATGCGGTGATCGAGCGGCTCGATTGCGCGGCGGCTGCCAAGGTTGCGGGCGTCGTCGCGGTGCTTACGCAAGCCGACATCGAAGCAGCGGGTATCAATCCGATGCCAGGCGGGCTGTCATTCACCGGCAAGAACGGCCAGGCGATGAAAAAGCCCGCATGGCCGGTGCTTGCAAAATCACATGTTCATTTCGTCGGACAGGCGATTGCCGTCGTCATCGCCGAATCAGCGAGCGTCGCTCTGGATGCCGCACTGTTGGTGCAAATCGACTATCGCGAGTTGCCGGCGGTGATTTCGTTCGAGGACGCGCTTCATGGCGGCGCGGCGCAATTGCATGCCGAGGTGCCAGGCAATCTCGCGTTTGAATATGAAGATGGCGATGAGCGGGCCGTCGCCAATGCGTTTGCCACAGCGAAGTACGTGTCACGCGTGACGGCGATTTGCCAGCGTTTAGTGGGCAATCCGATGGAGCCGCGCGCCTGCGCAGCTGCCTACGACGGCGCGACGGATATCTACACCGTCTACACGCCGACGCAGGGGATCAACGGCATTCGCAATGCGCTCGCGCAGATCGTCAATGTCGCGAAAGAAAAGGTGCGCATCGTCGCCGAAGATGTCGGCGGCAGCTTCGGCATTCGCAGTCCTGCCTATCCCGAGCACATCGTGTGCATACATGCCGCCAAGCGTTTCAGCCGGCCGGTGAAATGGGTCGGTTCGCGAACAGAATCGTTTGTGTCGGATAACCATGGCCGGGCGCTGTCGCTCACCGTCGAACTGGCGATGAACGCCGACGAACGTTTCCTTGCCATCCGCTTTGACAATGCAGCTGATATTGGCGCTTATGCCACATCGTTTGGCGCCTGGATCGGCACGCGCAATCTCACCGTCACGATGGGCGGCGTGTACCGCATTCCGGCGATGTACGCCCAGAGCCGTATCGCCTATACCAACGCGACCCCAGTGTCAGTCTATCGCGGTGCCGGCCGACCGGATATCGCGTTTGCTATCGAGCGCCTGGTCGATCATGCGGCCGCGGAACACGGCTTCGATCCGGTCGCACTGCGCCGCAAGAATTTTATTCCGTGCGCGGCGATGCCCTACAAGACGTCAAACGGTACGACCTATGGTTGCGGAGACTTTGCCGCGGTGCTCGATGATGCGCTCGCCCGCGCAGACTGGTCGAGCTTCGCGTCGCGTCGCTCGCGTTCCAAAGGCGCCGGCAAACTACGCGGTATCGGCATTGCCACCTATCTCGAAGCGAGCGGCGGCGGCGCCGCGCCGAAGGACCAGGTCGAGGCGCGCTGGGATAAGACTGGCAATGTCACCGTCTATACCCTCGCGCATTCGTCCGGGCAGGGACATGAGACGACGTTCGCGCGGATCGTCGCCGGAGCCCTTGGCATGCCGATCGAACGCGTCCATGTCCGTGAGGGTGATCCGGATGTCACGCTCGTTGGCAGCGGAACCGGTGGCTCGCGCTCGTTGCTGGGTGCGGGAAGCGCCTGCAAGGTCTTGGCCGAAAACATCGTCGGTGTGGCGCGCACGTATGCCGCGCGCTTGCTGGAAGTGACCGAAAGCGAGCTTCGGTATGCGAGCGGACGATTCGAGACACACGATCGTTCGCTGTCGATTGCGGACCTGGCGGTGCGCTTGGCCGCACTAACCCCGCATCCCTTCAACCTCATCGGAGAAGGCTCATTTGGCGTCACGTTCCCCAACGGCTGCCATGTAGCGGAAGTCGAAATCGATCCGCAGACCGGGCGCGTCGCGGTACTGCGCCATACGGTTGTCGACGATTCTGGTAATGTGATCTCACCGAACCTGGTCGAAGGACAGATTCAGGGCGGCGTGGTGCAGGGTGCAGGTCAAGTGTTGGGTGAGCAGGCGATCTATGATCGCCACAGTGGGCAGTTCCTGAGCGCGAGCTTTATGGACTATCCGATGCCCAAGGCGGGAATCGTGCGGAGCTTCCAGTTGTTCGAACATCCCGTGCCCACCGCGACGAACGCGCTTGGTGCGAAAGGTGTGGGCGAGGCGGGAACCAGCGGTTCGATTCCGGCGATGACCAACGCGGTACTAGATGCGTTGCGTCCGCTTGGCGTAAAGAATATTGAGTTGCCGGCGACGCCGGCGGTCATTTGGAATGCGATGGCACGTGCCGCGCAAGCGGCGCGTGTATTGGAACAACCGGTTTGACACCGCGGTTTGACACCGTACCAAGAAGGAGCAAAGTCCGTGTACAACCTTACTTACAAGCGTGCGAAATCCATCGATGAAGCCAAACAGTTCATCGGCGCCAATCCGGATGCAAAATTGATGTCAGGCGGCATGACCCTGCTGCCCACGCTCAAACAGCGCCTTGCGCAACCGTCGCATGTGGTGGATATCGGTGGGCTCGCCGAGTTGAGGGGCATCGAAGTGAAGGGCGACCGTCTGATCGTCGGCGCGGCTACCCGGCATTTCGATGTCGCGAGTTCCGCGGTGGTGAAGAAGGCCATTCCAGCCCTCGCGTATCTTGCCAATCTGATCGGTGACCAACAAGTCCGCAATATGGGAACGATGGGCGGGTCGGTGGCGAACAACGATCCGGCGGCCGACTATCCCTCCGCCGTGCTTGCGCTCAACGCAAGTGTCGTGACGACCAAACGTGAAATCGCCGCTGACAGTTACTTCAAGGGCGTATTTGAAACGGCGCTCGAAGCGGGTGAGATCATCACGAAAATTTCGTTTCCACTGCCAAAGCGCGCCGCGTATGCGAAATTTGCGCATCCGGCCTCGGGTTATGCCATGACAGGGGTATTCGTTGCCGATTTCGGCGGCGGCAATATCCGGGTCGCGGTGACCGGGGCGGGCCCTGGTGTGTTCCGCTGGAAGGAAGCGGAAGCCGCATTGGCGAAAAATTTCTCCAAGCAAGCGGTGTCCGGCCTTGCGGTGAAAGCAGACGGGCTGAATGCCGACATCCATGCCCCGGCCGAGTATCGCGCGAACCTCGTGAAAGTGATGTGCGAGCGCGCGGTGCAGTCCATCGCCTGAAACCGGTCGAGACCAATGGCTGAAGTATTCAAGGGGCGGCGGGAAGACCGTCGCCTGATGACAGGCGTCGGACGCTATACCGCTGACTGGGATCTACCTGGTCAGTTGTATGGCGTGTTTCTCCGCGCAGATCGTGCACATGCGCTCATGCGGTCGGTCGACGCGACCGCCGCGCGCAAACATCCTGGGGTGATATCAGTTATCACCGGGGCTGACCTCGCCAACGCCGGCTTCAAATTTCCGGGCACGATGGTGTCGTACCCGGGACGTGGCGGACAGTCGGTCAAAGTGCCGCAACGGCCCTGCCTCGCGCGTGATCGCGTGCGTTTCGTGGGTGAAGAGGTGGCATTGGTCGTTGCGACCTCCAAACTCGCGGCACAAGATGCGACCGAGTTGATCGCGATCGACTATGAGGATTTGCCGGTAGTGGCCCATCCGGAAGATGCGGTGAAGGCTGGCGCTGTGCAGCTCTATCCGGATATTCAGAACAACATTTGTTTTGATTACGAATACGGCAATGAAGCCGCGACGGACGCCGTCTTCGCCAAGGCGCATCACGTCACGCGTTTGAAGATTGAAAGCCAGCGTATCTGCGGCAATCCGATGGAGCCGCGTGCGGCGCTGGTGGCGTATGACGCCGCTGCCGACCGCTACGATGTCTACACATCGAATCAAGGTCCGACCATGTTCAAGCCAGGTCTTGCGTATGTGAGTGGCGTGCCGCCGGAGAAGATTCGTATCATGCCGCTCGACGTGGGCGGCGGCTTTGGGCTTCGTAGCGGATCCTTTCCAGAGCATGTCGTATTGATGTATGCGGCGAAGGCGCTCGGCAAACCCATCAAATGGGTTGGTTCGCGATTCGAGAACTTCGTGACCGATCCGCATGGTCGCGCCATCGTCATCGAAGGCGAACTCGCGATGGATCAGGGCGGCAAGTTCCTCGCCATCCGCACGAACTGGCTGGCCGATCAAGGTGCGTATCTCACCGCAGCCGGTCCGCTCATCAACACTGCGAACGGCATGTTGACGCTCTCTGGTGTCTACAATATTCCGGTGGGTTACGGGCGTCATCGACTGATGCTCACCAACACCACGCCGACCGGGCCCTATCGTGGCGCCGGGCGGCCGGACATGGCTTACATCTGCGAGCGACTCGTCGATCAAGCCGCGCTCGAAATGAAGATCGATCGGGCTGAGATTCGCCGGCGCAATTTCATACCGAAGGCCGCGTTTCCGTTCAAGAACGCCGCGGGTGCGGTCTACGATAGTGGCGATATCGAGGCGCTGATCAACCATGCGCTTGAGGCATCGAACTGGTCGAGTTTCGAAGCGCGTCGTAAGCAATCGAGTGCCAATGGCAAGTACCGTGGTATCGGTTGCGCGACGTTCATCGAGCCGGCGGGCGGTGGCGCTGCGCCAAAAGATCAGGCTGCGGTGCGGTTTGAAGAGGGCGACAAGATCGCCCTCATTGCGCCCATCACACCCCATGGGCAGGGCCATGAAACCGCGTTTCCCGAAATCGTTGCGCGCGTGTTGGGCGTGCCACCGGAAAGCATCACATTGCGTGGTCTGGATCCGCACCACTCGATACCGTTGATGGGTAATGGCGTGGTCGGTTCACGCACCGCTATGCACTATGGCTCGGCGCTCAAGCTCGCGGCCGGTGAAGTCGTTAAGAAAGGGCTTGAACTCGCCTCGCGCAAGCTCGAAGCGGCCCCTGATGACATCGAATTCAAGAACGGTCGTTATACGATCAAGGGTACCGGGCGTAGCGTCGGGCTTTTTGATCTGGCCCGCGAGCATCGTCCCGATGCATCCCATCCGCTGAACGCGAATGGCGAGTGGACCTTATCTCGCTCTTTCCCGAGCGGCGCGCATGTGGCGGAAGTTGAGATCGATCCGGCTACCGGCATGGTCGATATCATTCAATACACCGCGGTGGATGACTGCGGCGATATCATCAATCACACGCTGGTCGAAGGCCAGTTGCATGGTTCTGTCTTGCAAGGCGTGGGCCAGGTGCTGGGCGAGATCGGTTACTACGATCGCAGCAACGGGCAGTTCCTGACTGGTACGTTCATGGACTATTACATGCCGCGTGCCGGACTCGTTCGCAATCTGCAAGGCCATGAACTCAATGTCCGCAGCCCGACCAATCCTCTCGGAGTGAAAGGGGTCGGCGAAGCGGGCACCACCGGTTCATTGCCAACGGTCGTCAACGCGATAGTCGACGCGTTGAAGCCGCTTGGCATCCAACATATCGACATGCCCTGCACGCCCGCGCGCGTGTGGGAGGCAATTCAAGCCGCGCAAAAACATTGAGAGTTCATAGGGCGCCAAACGGATTCATCGTTCGGCGGCAAAGTTAGGGGTTCTGGGGGAGATATCCATCAGAATCGTCATCGTTTCGTAAGGAGAAGTTGAGATGGCCAAGGTTGCAATGAAGGTGAATGGCAAGCAAATGTCGGGGGATGTCGAGGACCGCACGCTGCTAGTGGACTTTATTCGCGATACGCTCGCGCTCACCGGCACGCATATCGGTTGCGATACGAGCCAGTGTGGCGCCTGCACGATCCAGTTGAATGGTCGCGCGGTGAAATCCTGCACGATGCTGGCAGCGCAAGCGGAAGGCGCAGACATCATGACCATCGAAGGGCTCGCGCAGGGCGACAAACTGCATCCGGTGCAGCAGGCCTTCACCGAATGTCATGCGTTGCAGTGCGGGTTCTGCACGCCGGGCATGATCATGGCGTCGGTCGGTTTGCTGAAGGACACGCCAAAGCCCACCGATGAAGAGATCTATCACGGGCTCGAAGGCAATCTATGCCGTTGCACCGGCTACATCAATATTGTGAAAGCAGTGAAGCGGGCCTCCCAATTGATGGCTGGGTGAGATAAAGCGTGCATGGCGGGTGTCCAAACTCTTGGAACCGCCATGGACGCAAAGGAATTACACGCTGCTGGGTGATCCGCCCGTCGAATGACTTGCCTTGTCATTTTGCTGGTTAGGCCAATTGATAAGTTGCGTCTACTTCGGTGATAACGTTGTCTGATCGAATCGAAAGCGCCGGATATTGACAACGTCCGCGCCGCCCCGCCTCACGCGGGGGCTCCTCTTGTTGTTGTTCGCCACGATCTTCATCGCGGCATCCACCATCCACTATCAGGTGCCGATGCTCGCCTTGCTCGCCAAGGAGTTTGGTGCGAGCCCAGCCCAGATCGGTTGGTTGCCCACCCTTACGCAACTTGGCTTCTGTCTTGGTATCGCGTTGCTCACGCCGCTTGGGGATCGCTTCAACAAGAAGCGTCTGATTCAGGCCCGACTCGCTGGGTGCATGCTTACTGCGATCATCTTTGCGACCGCTGGATCATTGCCGATGCTCATCGCGGCGGGACTGGTGATGGGTATCTTCGCCAGTACCTCGCAAGATGTCGTGCCACTGGTCGCCGAACTCGCTCGTCCTGAAGAGCGCGGTCGAGCGGTGGGCACCGTCCTAAGCGGCTTACTGCTTGGCATCATGTTTGGCCGGGTCGCGGGGGGCTTTCTCGCTGATGTGCTTGGTTGGCGCATGGCGTATTGGATCTTGCTGGCTGCTTTGGCGAGCGTTTCCGCATTGGTCGCATGGCGTGTTCCCAGTGTGCGTCCCCATTCATCGCTGTCTTACGGCGCGCTGCTGCAATCGATTGTTGGGATCATTCGCGATCATCCAGCGCTGCGACGCGCGTCTGCCGTGCAGGGATTACTTAGCATTTGTTATGGCGCATTCTGGGCGACGCTCGCTGTGATGATGGCAACGCTGCACGGCGTGGGCAGCTCAGCGGTCGGCCTTATAGCTATACCGGGCGCGGCCGGTGCATTGATTGCTCGGCCGGTCGGGAAGTGGGTCGATGCGAAAGGCCCGCGTCCGGCCGTCACGCTTGGCATTGCCCTGGTCATTCTCGGTTACGTTGCGTTAGGATTCGCCGCCTTCGCAATTGCTGCCGTGGTGCTGGGCGCGATGCTGCTGGATGGCGGTATTCGCGCCACCTCCGTCTCGAATCAGGCGTATTACACCGGTATCGATGCCGCGTCGCGCAGTCGGATGAACACGGTGTTTGTTCTCCACATGTTCGGCGGCAATGCGCTTGGCGCACTCATCGGGAGCGTGGTCTTGGCAGGAGCCGGCTGGCTGGCGGTCTGCGCGACCTGTCTCGCGTTTTCATTGCTCGCTTTATGGGCGCATTGGCGCTCACGGGCAATCACACGCGAGTCGTGATGTCGCTCGGCGGAGCGCCCTCTGCTCGGCTATCCTTCATATATTCGAACGCACTATTTCATCTGCCACGACGGAGCCGCCAATGACGATAAAAATGTACGACCTAGCGGGCAAGGACCCGGAGCGACGCTTCAGCCCGTATTGCTGGCGCATCCGCATGGCCTTGGCGCACAAGCGGCTACCGGTAGAAACGATTCCGTGGCGATTCGTCGAGAAAGACCAACTCACTTTTGCCGGTTCGACTACGGTACCAGTGATTGTAGATGACACGGAAAAGGTCGCCGATTCCTGGAAGATCGCCCTTTATCTCGATGAGAAGTACAAAGACCGGATGGTGCTGCTAGGCACCGAGGCGGCGGTCGGTGCGATGCTGTTCATGCGGCAGTGGACGGAACGCGTCATTCACACCGCCATCATGCGCGTCGTGCTGCTCGACATCCACAATGTTCTCGATGAGCCGAATCAGGCCTATTTTCGCGAATCACGCGAGAAGCGTGTCGGTGCCACGCTCGAGGAGTTTGTGGCGAATAAGGAAGAAAACATTACGAAGCTGCGCGATTTGCTGGCGCCGGCGCGCGCGGTCGTCGCATCCCAGCTTTACTTCGGCGGCACCGCGCCAAGCTTTGCCGATTACATCCTGTTTGGAGCCTTTCAGTGGGCGCGCTGCGTGTCGCCTGCCAAACTGCTGGCAACCGACGACGCGCTCTACATCTGGCGGGAGCGCATGCTCAATCTGTACAACGGCCTGGCGGAGAAGGCCCTTGGGTTTGAGGTGTAGTGTTGCCAGAGAAGCAAGAAGGGAGAAGGGAGAAGGGAGAAGGGAGAAGGGAGAAGGGAAAGGGAAAGGGAAAGGGAAAGGGGAAAGGGCGTTTTCGTATAACGACTACCGCCGCGTCGCCGCTATTGCCCTCCAAACCCGCTCGCTTGTCACCGGCATTTCGATATCGGTAACGCCTAACGGCGCGAGTGCGCTGAGCACGGCATTGACCGCGACCGGGAGCGCGCCGACGGTTCCGGCTTCGCCAGCGCCTTTGACCCCAAGTGGATTGAGCTTGGTCGGTACCGGATTGCTTTCAATCGGCATCGAGCAGATGTCATCGGCCCGCGGCATGCAATAGTCGAGGAAGGTGGCGGTCAGCAGTTGACCGGTTTCCCGGTCGTAAGCAACCTGCTCCATAAGGGCCTGGCCAAGCCCTTGCGCCACGCCACCATGGATCTGGCCCTTCAAGGTGAGTGGGTTGATGACCGTGCCGACATCATCGACCACGCAGTAGCTTTGCACACTGACGGTGCCGGTTTCCGGATCAACTTCCACTTCGCAGACATGGCTGCCGTTGGGAAAGGTCGCCGCTTTGGGCACGAACGTCGCTGATTCAAAGAATCCCACTTCAAGGCCAGGCGGTAGCTTCGCCGGCAGAAACGCGGCCTTGGCCACTTCCTTGATGGCGATCGATCGATCCGTGCCGCCGACCGTGAAGTGTCCGTTGGCGAATTCGATATCGCCCGGCGCCGCTTCGAGCGCGTGGCCGGCGATCTTCTTGCCTTTTTCGATTAGCTTGTCGGCCGCCATCGATAGCGCGCTGCCCGCGATCACCGTCGATCGTGAACCCATCGTCCCCATCCCGAAGGTCACCCGATCGGTATCGCCATCGATGTAGTGCACGTCCGTGGGATCAACGCCAAGCCGTTCGACGAGAATTTGCTTGAACGTTGTCTCATGCGCCTGACCCTGCGCCTTGGTGCCCATGAATACAGTAGCGGTGCCGCTCGTATCAAAACGTACTTCGGCGAACTCAGGGCTGGGCGATGCGGCATTCTCGATCGCATTCACCAAGGCAATGCCGCGCAGTTTATTGTTCTTCTTAGACTCTGCTTGCCGAGCGGGAAATCCGGCGAGATCGCCTAGCCGGATCACCGCATCCATGCCTTTTTCGAAGGCGCCGCAATCGTATGTCACCCCGAAAGGATTTTTGTAGGGGAGCGCTGCAGTGGGAATCAGATTGCGACGACGCAGCTCGTTCGGATCAATTTTCAGCTCACGCGCCGCATCATCCAACAATCGCTCGATCACATAGGTTGCTTCGGGCCGGCCGGCGCCGCGATACGGTGCGGTGGGATTGCTGTTCGACAGCACCGCGGTCACGAGAACATGCGCGGCAGGAAATGTGTAGACACCGGCCAGCGTGCCGACATTCGAAAATATCGAGAGCAGATTGCGATCGGAGCCGACATAGGCGCCGATATTGGCGCGGGTGCGCACGCGCAGTGCCAGGAAACGGTTGTCTTTATCGAGCGCGAGTTCGGCTTCGCTGATGTTGTCGCGACCGTGTTCATCGCCCATGACGGCTTCGGTGCGATCGGCGGACCATTTCACTGGTCGGCGCAATTTTTTCGCCGCCCACAGGACCAGGCGATGTTCGATGTATTGCCAGCCCTTGGTGCCAAAGCCGCCACCGACATCGCCTGCGATGACGCGAAGCTTGCTTTCCGGCATCTTGAACACGTTTGCCAGCACTTGCCGCACACGATGTGGATACTGCACGTCGGCATAGAGGGTGAAGCGGTCTTCACCTGGGTCGTACATCC
The DNA here is from genome assembly GCA_009693235.1 of Betaproteobacteria bacterium. GTDB lineage: Bacteria > Pseudomonadota > Gammaproteobacteria > Burkholderiales > SG8-39 > SHXR01. Next base: position 46,572 of record SHXR01000002.1, read on the forward strand.
CAAGCGCGCCGCGTGGTTCCATGTACTGCGCAAAGACACGCGTGATGACGTAGCGTCGCTTGATGACACGCGCCGCGGTCGTAAAGGCCGCGTCGGTGGCCGCCTTGTTGCCCTGTTCGTAGATATGCGAGATGTTGTCCGGACAAGCATCCCACACCGCAGGTTTGCCAGGTTCTCCGGCATCCGCCGTGGCTGTCACCGAGGGCAGCTGTTCGTAATCGACGTTGATTAGCTCCGCCGCATCTCTTGCCTGGGAGGGGGTTTCGGCAACCACGAATGCAACCGGATCGCCGACATACCTAACCCGGTCCTTGACGAGGACCGGGCGCTCCGGCGCAAAGATGGGCGATCCATCCGGGCGTTTGCGCGGGAAGGTGACTTTCGGACCACCGAGCTTGTCCTGGTTGTAGTCATCGGCGGTATAGACAGCGATGGTGCCGGGGGACGCAACTGCCGCGGTGGTGTCGATCGACAGAATGCGCGCATGCGCGTGCGGCGAACGAAGCACCACACCATAGGCTTGCCCGGCGAGGTTGACGTCATTGACGAAACGTCCATCGCCCCGCAGCAATCGCGGATCTTCGAAGCGCGAAACGGATTGGCCGATACCGAACTGGGTGGGGGAGTCGTTCATGATGTGTTCTAAGTGATCGGATTACGAGACGCTAAGCGTTTGCGGTCGTGCCAACTTCGCGCCGGGCCAGAACTTCGCGGCGCTGCGTTCGTATTGCGGCGGCAGCTTGAGCGTCGCGCCGAGCTGGTCAGCGGCATGCCAGGCCCAACGCGGGTTGTCGAGGAAGGCCCGTGCCATGGCGACCATGTCAGCGCGCCCCTTGGCAATGATCTCTTCAGCTTGTCGCGGTTCGGCGATCAACCCCGCCGCGCGCGTGACGATGCCGCCCTCTCGCTTGACGGCTTCGGCAAACGGCACCTGATAGCCCGGCCCCAGGGCGACTTTCACATCGGGCCGCGAACCACCACCCGATACGCACGCAAAATCCATCCCCGCTTGTTTGAATGCGCGTGCTTGCGCGACCGCGTCATTGGCGCCCAGTCCACCTTCAAACCAATCGGTACCGGTCATGCGGATGCCAAGCGCAATGCTGGCTGGGACAGCCTCACGGACCGCTTTGATGACCGAAAGCGGGAATCGCATGCGATTGTCAAACGATCCGCCGAATTCGTCGGCGCGGTGATTGGAGACGGGCGAGATGAATTGGTGCAGCAGATAGCCATGGGCACCGTGTAGTTCGATCGCATCGAAGCCGATGCGTGAGGCGCGCTGCGCCGCTTGTGCGAAGGCGTTCCGCACGCGGGTCATGCCTTGTTCATCGAGCGCGGCCGGAATGTGAAATCCATTGCCGAATGCTTCAGCGGATGCGGAAACGGTCTGCCATGGATCTTCCTGCGGCCCGAGCGATTTTCCACCATGCCAGGGCAGTTGCACCGAGGCTTTGCGGCCGGCATGACCGAGCTGGATGCTAAAGCGCGTGCCAGGGGGCGCGACACGACGTGCAGCGGCGAGGTAACGGCCGATCATCGCTTCGCACTCATCTGAGTACAAGCCAAGGCAACCATGGGTAATGCGACCATGTCGTTCGACGCCAGTGGCTTCGATCACAACCATGCCCGCGCCGGACATGGCGAGTGTCATCCAATGCATGACATGCCACTCGGTGGGGACCCCGTCCTGGGCGGAGTATTGGCACATCGGGGCGATGGCGATGCGATTGGGAACTTCAATCGGGCCGATCCGGAGGGGCGAAAAGAGGGCGGAAGGCATGACGGCAATTGATCAATCAGGTGATGGAGAGTAGTCGATGATACAGAATCAGGCCGCATGCCCGGATTTCTCGACCGCCCATGCCGCCGGTACCGCTAATGCTGATGGAATCCGGACTTCGCCCGAATTCATTCAATCGCCGGATGCATTGACGCCGATGTATCGCGGACGGGCCAATGATGCGGATCGACCGTGCCAAGATGAGTTCGGGTTGACAAGAGTTGATACACGGCACGTAAGCGGTCGATATCCTCGCGTGTCTGCAATCGGCAGCCATCTATAATCACATCATGCAAGTTTTCGCGCTCGGCCTCAACCACATTACGGCCCCCATCGCCATGCGGGAGCGCGTTGCGTTTACGGCGGACTCGGTGGGTCCGGCGCTTACCGAACTTTGGCGGTCGCGGCCGGCCGAAGAAGCCGCCATTCTGTCGACCTGCAATCGCACCGAGCTTTATCTGGCTGGTGGTGATCCGCACAAGGCGCGCGATTGGTTCGCCCAATTTCATGCGCTGTCGCACCAGGAGCTCGCGCCGCATATCTACACGCTGCCGCAGGGCGAGGCGATCCGCCATGCGTTCCGTGTCGCCTCCGGCCTTGATTCGATGGTGCTGGGTGAAACGCAGATTCTTGGCCAAATGAAGGATGCGGTGCGCACCGCGGAAGCTGCCGGCACGCTCGGCACCACGCTTCACAAACTCTTTCAGCGGTCGTTTGCGGTCGCCAAGGAAGTGCGCACCAATACCAAGGTCGGCGCCAATATCGTGTCGATGGCGGCGGCCAGCGTAAAACTTGCGCTTCGCATATTCCCCTCGATGCAGGAATGTAGGGTGCTCTTGATCGGTGCGGGCGAGATGATGGAACTCGTCGCGACGCATCTGGCCGCGCAAAGGCCCAAATCGATTACGGTCGCCAATCGCACACTCGAACGCACGCAAGTGCTCGCACGGCGTCTTTCCGGTGACGCGATCGAACTGCGTACGCTACCCGAAGTTCTCCACCAATTTGATGTTGTCGTGTCGTGCACCGCCAGTACGTTGCCGATTCTTGGCAAAGGAACGATGGAGCGGGTGGTGAAGAAGCGCCGGCATCAACCGGTCGTGATGGTAGATCTGGCGGTGCCGCGCGACATCGAGCCCGAAGTGGCGACGCTAGACGATGTGTTTCTGTACACGATCGATGACTTGGCCTCCATCGTCAAGAATGGGGTCGAAGAGCGGCAATCGGCCGTGCTGCAAGCCGAGGCGATCATTGAAGTGCAGGTATCGCAGTTCCTGCACTGGATTCAGGCGCGTGGGGCCGTGCCGTTGATTCGTGGCCTGCGTCAACGTGCCGAAGATGCGCGCCGCCATGAGGTCGAACGTGCGATCAAGGCATTGGCAAAAGGTGACGACCCCACTGCCGTCTTGCAGAAGCTGTCCCAAGCACTAACCAATAAGCTCATGCACGCGCCTACCCAGGCACTGAGTGACGCGACGATACCGGATTCGCAGAAAATCCAGGAACTCATTGCCCGGGTCTACTCGCTGCGATCGTAAGCTAATCACGGTGCGATGCGGTTGCTGCGGTATCCTTCCGTCTCCTGCATTGAAGACCAAGTCCTGTGAAGTCAAGCATCGCGCACAAACTCGACCAGCTCTCGACTCGCCTCGAAGAGCTGAACGCCATTCTCGCCTCGGCCGAGGCGACGCGCGATATGGATAACTATCGCAAACTCAACCGCGAGCACGCCGAACTGGATCCGGTCGTCGCGCTCTATAAGTTGTTCCAGCGTGCTGAACGCGATATTGCGGCAGCCAATGAGATGCTTGGTGACCCGGAAATGAAGGGATTGGCCGAGGCTGAAATCAAAGAAGGCAAGGCGCGTCTGGTAACGTTGGAAGAGAACTTGCAGTGCCTCTTGCTGCCCAAAGACCCCAACGATGACCGCAATATCTTCCTGGAGATCCGGGCCGGGACGGGCGGGGACGAGTCGGGGTTATTCGCCGGTGCATTGTTGAGAATGTATGCGCGGTTTGCCGAGCGACGCCGCTGGGAAGTCGAACTCATCTCGGAAAGCGCATCGGACCTCGGCGGGTACAAAGAGGTCATCGTGCGGATTGTCGGACAAGGCGCATATTCCATCCTCAAGTTCGAGTCAGGTGGACATCGGGTGCAACGGGTACCCGAGACCGAATCGCAGGGCCGCATTCATACCTCGGCTTGCACGGTGGCGGTCATGCCGGAAGCCGATGCGGTCGACAACGTCGTGATCAACCCGAGCGAAATCAGGATCGATACGTTTCGCGCCTCGGGCGCCGGCGGCCAGCACATCAACAAGACCGATTCCGCGGTCCGGATTACCCACTTGCCGACCGGTCTGGTCGTCGAATGTCAAGACGGTCGCTCGCAGCACAAGAACAAGGAAAAAGCGCTGTCGGTGCTGGTGGCGCGCCTGCGCGATAAACAAGTCCGCGAGCAGCAGGTCAAGACCGCCAGCACGCGAAAGAGCCTGATCGGCTCCGGTGATCGGTCCGAGCGGATTCGCACCTACAATTTTCCGCAGGGCCGGGTGACCGATCATCGGATTAATCTCACCTTATACAAGATCGCCGACATCGTGGATGGTGATCTCACTGAACTCACGAATGCGCTGGTGGCTGAGCACCAAGCGGAACTGCTTGCCCAACTTGCCGAGGTCGAGAGTGCGTGAGCGATGTAACGATCGCTGAATGCCTGGCGCGCGCCGACGTGCCGCGCCTTGATGCGCAGTTGTTGCTTGCAGCTGTAACCGGCATGTCACGCGTCGCGCTGATGACGCATCCGGAACGGCCGGTATCGCCCGCGCAGCAACAAACCTTTCGCAAATGGTGCGCGCGTCGTCGGGCCGGCGAACCGGTCGCCTATTTGATCGGTGAACGTGAGTTCTACGGACTGCCATTCACCGTGAGTCCGGCAGTGCTGATTCCGCGGCCTGAAACCGAGCTGCTGGTCGAGTTTGCACTTGATCGATTACCAAAGGCCCCATGCAAAGTATTGGATCTTGGCACTGGTAGCGGTGCCATCGCTATTGCCATCGCCAAGCATGCGCCGACCGTCGAGGTATGGGCCACCGATGTGTCGCCCGATGCCATCGTTGTGGCGAGCGCGAACGCCAAGCGGCATGGCGTTGCAATCCAGTTGCTGCGATCGAATTGGTTCGCGCAATTGGGTGATTCGCGGTTCGATATCATCGTCACCAATCCACCCTATGTGGCCGCAGGCGATCCGCATTTCATCGATGGCGACATTCGATTCGAACCGCAGGATGCCCTGATCAGTGGCAGCGATGGGCTCGATGCGATTCGTGCCATTGTTGACGCGGCAGCAGAGCATCTTGCAGCAGACGGTTTGATCGCCATCGAACACGGATTTGATCAGGGTGAGTCCGTAGCGGCGCTCTTGACCAGTGCGGATTTTCGCGCGACCCAGCAGCATGATGATCTGGCCGGCATTTGGCGAATCACATCCGCAATGGCGCCGCGCTGCTCTGCGCAGGGTTGATCAACCGTTTGGACCAATGCGCAATATCCGTCACGCTCAAACTGGAGCGGCACCACGGACGAGGATCACCGGCGTCTTATACTCAGCGAAGGCCTATCGGCATCCTTAAGGTTCCCACTAATCATGCATCGAAACGCTTGGCGCGCGATCCGCGACGCCGCCCGCCATTGGGCCGTTCGATTCGCACATTGCCTGTTGGTCGGTGTTTTTTGCGCCTGGCCTGTTATGTACGCCGGTGCGCAGACGGTCCATCTTGCCGGCTCCGGCGCGGCCCTTGGGACCATGAGCGCTTGGACGACGTCTATCGCAAGGTTGACCCGACATTCTCGTTGGTCGTCATTCCGAATTTCGGCTCGGAAGGAGCGTTACGTGCGCTGCGGGCGAAAGCCATCGACATCGCGGCGGTCGATCGACCCTTAACCGATGAGGAAAAATAGATTGGCCTGCAGGCGATCGAATATGGCCGCACACCATTCGTTCTGATCACCAATCGTTTCGACATCTTCAGTATTTCCTCCGCAGAGGCGAGCGCCATCATCAGCGGCAAAGTCGTCGCGTGGCCCGATGGCGCGCCCATTCGTTTGGTGCTGCGCCCCAAACGCGACCGCGATACCGCGCTGTTGGCGTCGTTCTCACCGGCAATGAGCGATGCCCTGCAGCGCGCCTACGCACGTCCCGGAATGATGATCGTGACGACCGATCAGGAAAGTGCCACCGAAATCGAGCATCGGTCCGGCAGCTTCGGTACCACGACGCTCGCCCTCATTCTTTCCGAGCATCGCAACTTGCAACCGCTCGCGATCGATGGGGTCGCCCCGACGGTCAAGGAGCTGGCCAGAGGTCGGTATCCCTATTCGAAGACCATGTATCTCGTTATGTCGAAGGATTCGACGGCGAATGCGCGGCGGTTCGCGACTTTCATTCAATCGGCACGGGCCGGCACGACCCTTACCAACACCGGACATTGGATCGTCAAGAAGCAGCCGCATGCTGACCGTGCGAGCCGATAGGAACATGGAGCGCATGCTCGGTCGCATTGCGGCCATTGTCGCGTTGGTCGTTGCCGTTGGCGGACCATCGACGTATTTCGCGCTTGGGTTTCAGTTTGAATCGGGGATTCTCAGCACTGAGGCGCAGGTCAATAGCGGCCTGGTGACGCAACTGGTTCACAAGAATCCGGAGCGATGGCAATTCGAGCACAATCGACTGCTCCATCTGCTTGACCGTCGCTCGGTCGAGCGGACGCCGGAAAGTCACGTGATCATTGATGCGAACGATAATGAAATCATCGCCAGTCGCGATCCGCTGCCGCCGCCGCACCTCACCGAACGCGCCCCCGTCATGGACGCAGGGCAGCAGGTTGCGACGTTTGAGATCACCCGATCCCTTCGCCCCCTCATTCTTGAAACCGCCGGCGCCGCCTTGATCGCCGCGTTGCTGGGGCTGATTGTCTACGCGACCCTTACGTTACTGCCGCTACGGGTCTTGCGGCGGGCATTGCAGGACTTGGTCGAAGAACGGGAGCGCTCCAAGGCGATTAATCGCGACAAAGACGTCGCCGAGGCGGCTACGCGGGCGAAGTCGCAGTTTCTCGCCACCATGAGTCATGAAATTCGCACGCCGATGAACGGCATTCTTGGCATGACCGAGCTCATTCTCGATACCGATCTAAATCGGACCCAGCGTCAGTTTGCGCAGGCGGTGCAGAAATCGGCGAGAATCTTCTCAACATCATCAACGATGTTTTGGATTTGTCCAAGGTCGAGGCCGGCAAACTGGAACTCGATGCGTCCGAGTTCAATGCGCGCGAGCTGTTCGAAGACGCGGTGGTACTGGTTGCCCAAAGGGCCCATGGGAAAGGGGTCGAGATCACCTGCAACATCGGCGCCGGCGTACCGGAAGCACTGGCTGGGGACGCGCATCGATTGCGGCAAGTGATCACCAACCTGGTTGGCAATGCGGTTAAATTTACCGATGCCGGCAGCGTTGATCTCGAGGCCGATATCGTTGTGGAGACGGGCGATGCGGCCGAGTCGCCCACCTGTACCGTGGCGTTGCGATTACCGATACCGGGATCGGCATGTCGCCCAGCGCGCTGGCGCACGTTTTCGATCCCTTTGTGCAGGCCGAGAGTTCGACTACCCGGCGATTCGGCGGAACGGGGCTCGGTCTTGCCATCTGCAAGCAGTTGGTTGAAGCCATGGGTGGCACAATCGATGTCAAAAGTGAATCAGGCGTCGGGTCTACTTTTTCGTTTGCCATCACACTTGGCCGCGGGCGACGCCAGCCTCCCGCGGTGCATCCCGAGTCGCTGACCGGCTTGAACGTGCTCGTGGTTGAAAGTGATACGACCAATCGGCAAATTCTTGGACGACACCTCGACTATCTCGGCATTCGCTATGCGACAGCGGCAAACGGCGAGGACGCGCTCGCGCAATGCCGTGCGGCAAGCGCTGCCAAGAAACCGTTTGACCTGGCGATCGTCGACATGAAATTGCCTGCGACTGACGACGCGGGCGTGCTGCGCACACTCGATGCGGACCCGTTGAGTGCCAATTTACCCATCGTGATGCTCACCGCGTCAACCATGCAGGCCGATAGCCAAGCCCAACGACGGTCGGGTAGTAGTGTGTCCTTGAGTAAGCCGGTACGTCGGGAGGAACTCTTTCGCGCCATTGCCGAGCTGATGGGTGGTACGGCAGAGGTATTGCGCCCAGCGCCCGCGAAAACCAACGACCAGGCTGCTGTGCCGTGGGAACGAGGAACCCGGCGCATCCTCGTTGCCGAGGACAATCCGGTTAATCAGGTGCTGGCGCGCACTATGCTCGGGCAACTCGGCCTCGATGTCACCATGGCCCACGATGGGAACGTGGCCGTCAAGGCCTACGGCGAGGGCGTGTTTGATTTGATCCTCATGGACTGCCAAATGCCTGAAATGGATGGCTTTGCCGCATCCATGGCGATTCGACAGCATGAGCAAGCCGCGAACATGCCGCGCGTCCCGATCATTGCTTTGACGGCGAATGCCATGCAGGGCGACCGTGAACGCTGTTTGGCGTCCGGTATGGACGACTACCTGACCAAGCCATTCAACAAGGCCGCGCTCCGCAATGTGATTGCCAAATGGCTTGATGCCGGGCATGCCAAACGCGCGGGTAACGCTAAAGACGACACCGTCGCGGCCGCATCGCCGGTTACGAAGTAGAGCGATGCCTTACATAGAGCGCGCGGCGGCGCTGTGCCCTCGTAGGGCGGCGGTTACAACTGTCGCGGCGATCGCAATAGGTGGCGGCGCAACCGGTCAACATCATCGGTGACAGCGCGCGCGGCCCGCTCTTGCATGCGGCGGTACGCAGTGAGGACCTGTGCCCCAAGCGGGGTCAAGGCCGCGCCACCGCCGGTCTTGCCGCCCTTCGCGGCGGCCACCAGCGGCGTGCGAAAGCAGGCGTTCATGGTGTCGACCAGCACCCAGGCTCGCTTGTAGCTCATACCAAGTTGGCGACCCGCCGCCGCAATGGAGCCTGTGGCCTCAATGCCTTCCAGCAGATCGGCTTTTCCTGGGCCCAAGGCCACTTCCGGACCGAGATGGATGCGCAGATGCAGCCGTGCGAGCGGCGCGCGCGATGTTTTTCGCACCGGATTGCGAGTCGATTGAACCATCGGAGGGGCGGACGCTCTGAGAAGGATGGGTCAGGTATACTACAGGGCTTGGCTGGCGCCCGGCTGGACCTAGCTGGCAACGTGAACGGCTGACGCCGGGCATTCCCGGATTGACCCGTCATCGTGGCGCCGATAATATTTCTGCGGTCTTTAAAGTTTAGGGGTTGGCAATGGACATTCAGAAAACGATTCACGAGCAAGTAAGCGGCAATCGTGTTGTGCTGTACATGAAAGGCACACCGCAGTTTCCGCAGTGCGGATTCAGCGCGATGGCCATCAAGGTCCTCGAGGCCTGTGGGGTCGACCAGCCATTTACCGTCAACGTTCTTGAGGAACCCGCCATTCGTCAGGGCGTCAAGGAATATGCGAACTGGCCGACCGTGCCGCAACTCTATATAAGCGGTGAATTTATCGGCGGTTCGGACATCATGCGGGAAATGTACGAATCAGGTGAATTGCAAAAGGTCTTGCAGGAAGCGCACGCACCCCGCTGACGTCGTTCAGTCACCCAAGAAGCGCGCGAATTCCGCCACCGGCGCGCGCTCGACCTTGAGCTGATTCTCGATGGCATCCGGATCGGCATAACCAAGCGCCATGCCGCAGACGAGCTGCTCATGTTCGGCCATGCCGACATGACGCGCGACGAGGCGATGAAAACGACACCACGCCTGTTGCGGGCAGGTATCCAATGCCCGTCCGCGCGCCGCGATCATGATGTTCTCGATGAACATCCCGTAGTCGAGCCAGCTGCCCTGTTCTAGTCTGCGATCGATGGCGAATAACATGCCGACCGGGGCATCGAAAAAACGAAAATTGCGACCGCTGTGGGCGTGCGACTTTTCAAAATCGCCCTTGCCGATGCCAAGTAGGCTGTACAACGACCAGCCGAGTTGCCGGCGCCGCCCAATGTACGGTTCAAACCAGTTGCGCGGGTAGTACTCGTAATCCGCCTGGTGAACGGGCGTCGCAACGCCCCGATCGGCGTCATGGGCGGCCAAGGCGTCGGCAACCAATGCGTCACGGCTGGCGCCCATCACAACATAGACGCGCCAAGGTTGGATATTGGAACCCGACGGTGCGCGGCTCGCCGCGGCGAGAATGGCTTCGATCGTCTCGCGCGGCACCGGCCTTGGGAGAAAGCGGCGTATCGAACGGCGCGAACGAATTGCTGCATCCACGGCGGCGGCATTGCCCGTCATGTCGGTTGCCTTCATTTCAAGGCGTCGCGGGCGCGCGTCACCTGGGCGAGAACCTGTGCGGCGGCGGTGCCACCGCGATGCGATCGACTGGCGGCCGAGCCGTCGGCGCGGAGCACGGCGAAGATATCCGGCTCAATGAGCGGGGAGAACGCCTGCAATTCGCTGATTGACAGGTCTTCCAGCCGGATGTTGCGCACTTCCGCGGCGCGGACTGCGCGGGCAACGACTTCATGGGCGTCACGAAACGCGACGCCTTTTTTGACCAAGTAGTCGGCCAGATCAGTGGCGGTGGCAAACCCTTCGTCGAGTGCCAGCAACATTGCGTCGGGATTCGCTTCCATTCCGGCGACCATATCAGCGAAGATGATAAGGGTATCGGTCAGCGTGTCGACCGTGTCAAACAGCGGTTCCTTATCCTCCTGATTGTCCTTGTTGTACGCGAGCGGTTGTCCTTTCATCAGAATGAGCAAACCCACCAGATGGCCCACGACGCGACCGGTCTTGCCGCGCGCAAGTTCCGGTACGTCCGGATTCTTTTTCTGCGGCATGATCGATGACCCGGTGCAAAATCGATCCGGCAGGCGGATGAATGAAAAGCGCGGGTTCATCCATAGGATGAGCTCTTCCGACAGGCGCGATAGATGCATCATCACAATCGCCGCGGCAGCCGCAAATTCGATCGCAAAATCGCGATCCGACACCGCATCGAGCGAGTTGTCGCACACGTCATCGAACGCCAGGGCGCGGGCCACCTGTTCGCGATCAATCGGAAACGACGTGCCCGCCAAGGCGGCAGCGCCAAGCGGCAAGCGATTCATCCGCCGCCTGCAATCGGCGAAGCGCCCAGCGTCCCGCGCGAGCATTTCGTAGTAGGCCATCAGATGATGACCGAATGTCACGGGTTGAGCGACCTGCAAATGGGTGAAACCCGGCATCAGCGTGGCCGCATGCCGCCCCGCCTGCTCAACAATGGCCCGTTGCAGATCGCGGATGTGGATGACAATGTCATCGATCGCGCCGCGCAGAAAGAGGCGGATATCGGTCGCCACCTGATCGTTGCGCGAGCGGGCGGTGTGCAACCGTTTGCCGGCATCACCGACGATCGCAGTGAGGCGACGTTCAATATTGAGATGGACGTCTTCCGCGTCGAGCGACCAGGCGAACGTGCCGGCGTCGATCTCGGCGCGAATCGTCGCCATCCCATCTTCGATATGACGAAGATCTGCGGCGGACAGAATGCCTTTCGAGCAAAGCATGCGCGCATGCGCAAGCGAGCCGTCTATATCGACGTTGGCAAGCCGCCGATCAAATGCGACCGAGGCGGTGTAGCGCTTGACGCGCTCCGACACGGGCTCGGCGAACCGTCCCGACCATGTGTTGTGAGGGTTTTCCGGAGGAAGGACCATGACGCCTTGATATCGAGGAGAGTCGGTCTGACAATACACTGCGGGACGAATCGCACCGATGTGCGTGATCAGTGCAGCGCGCGGATCGCAAAGGCAAAGGGGACGCTTATCCCGATGGAACCTACGCCAGCTACTTTCAACTTACCTATCACGCCCTTCGGTATGCTTGCGAATTCCGTGCCGCGGACGACCGCCCCTTACGCGACGGCGAATCGACCTGCGGATTCTAGCGCTAATCTCATCCTCCCCGGGCAGCGAATGGACGCGGACAGCGGTGTGCTAAGCGATGTGCTCCCTGATTTTCGCAATTCGGGAGTGATCGGCAGGATTGTCCTGCTGGTCAATGTGGCGATGCTCTTCGCCGTCGCGGTGTCCAGTCAAAGCGACGCGGAGTTCGTGCCCCTCGTCCTTTCCAAAGCCGCGATTGTCGAGCCGATCCTGTTCGCAAGTCTTGTCGCGCTCTACATCGGTCATCCCAAACTCGGGCCGTTCCGCTATGAGTTTGCGGTGGTGCTGATCACCTTGTTTGTGATGCTGGTCACCGCGTTCATCTACGGTCTCGTATCGACCTTCGATGCGAGCGCCACACGGTTTGGATTTGCCAGAGCGCTGGCGTTGGCCGCGTTCGGCGTGCTCTTCATGCTTGAGTACTTTTGCATGCGTAGCCGGGCGCTCGCGCCGGGGATGGTGGCGGCGCGTTTGCAGGCGTTGCAGGCGCGCATTCGCCCGCACTTTCTGTTCAATTCCATCAATGCGGTGCTGTCGTTGATCCGGACCGACCCACGCCGCGCCGAAACGGTCATCGAGGATTTGGCCGATCTGTTCCGCACGCTGATGGCCGATGCCCGTCAACTTGTTACACTTGAAGATGAGATTCGCCTGGTTCGCGGTTATCTCGATATCGAGCAGCTGCGTCTGAGTGAGCGGCTCGCCGTACACTGGAGCATCGAAGGCGCCCCGAAACACGTGCTGGTGCCTCCATTGTTTTGCAGCCCTTGGTGGAGAACGCCGTTTATCACGAGGTTGAACCGGGCAAGGGCCCGGGAATCATTGATATCGATATCGTGCGACGTGACGATCGCCTGGCGATGCGCCTGGCGAACCCCTATCACTCCAAGCATCAACACCGTCAGGGCAATCGCATTGCCCTTACCAACATCAAAGAGAGATTGGCATTGCACTTTGACGCGGAAGCCACGCTCACCAGTGGCGCAATCGGCGACCGCTACGAAATCCATGTCGATCTGCCCTATCGAAGTTCCGCCAAGGAAGGCAAAGAAGGATGACGATCAGCTCAAGCCGCGTTCCAATCCGCGTATTTCTTGTCGATGATGAAGCGCCCGCCCGTGCCCGCATGAAGGAATTGCTGGGCGATTTGGCCATGGACCTTGCCACCACCGTGGTGGGTGAAGCGGCCAATGGTCAAGAGGCATTGATCGTGCTCGCGACCACCCCGGCCGATGTGGCGCTGGTCGATGTCCACATGCCGGAAATGAATGGCCTCGAATTTGCCAGGCATGCCATGCAACTCGAACGGCCGCCGGCGGTGATTTTCACCGCCGCGCATGACCAATACGCGGTCGCCGCCTTTGAGCTGAATGCGCTCGATTATCTGTTGAAGCCGGTGCGTGCGGTGCGCCTGCGGGCAGCCCTGCAAAAAGCGTCCACTTCCGGGCCGGCCCATCGCGAGCAATTCGAGCGGGCCTCTTCCAATTCGCCGCGCCATTATCTGTCGGTCTCGGAACGCGGTCGGATCACGCTGGTGCCGCTGAGGGATATCGTGTATCTGCGCGCTGAGCTCAAATACGTGACCGTCCGCACCAAGGAACGTGAGTTTCTCGTCGAGGAATCACTCACCCAGCTCGAGCAGGAATTCGGTGGCGTATTCGTCCGCATTCATCGTTCATGCCTGGTCGCCAGGCGACTCATCAAAGGGTTCGAGCGTGCCACCGATCCGGACGGTGAAAGCGCCGGTTGGGCGGTTATGTTGCATGGCGTGGATGACAGGCTGCCGGTCAGTCGCCGTCAATGGTCCGCAGTGAAGAGTCTCGTGACAGCCTAGACCTCGCTGATGAATCCGCGGGGTCTTCGATCTTCTTGGCAGCGAATCTGCTCAAGGCATCTTCTTGATGCGTTCCGCTGCAACCGCCAGTCGCTGGTCCAGATAGGTGCCGTAAAAATCCTCACTCGGCATGCCAACGAGCGGGTCGGCCAGGCGCACGCCGCCTTTGCCGTAGAACTGCACGGTCGGCACCATGCGCACGCGTTGCGCACCGGCAAACGCGCGGTGATTGGTGGCTTGGCCCGCGAAATCATTGAGCGGCAGCGTGACTTCCGGATCGACTTCGATGATCGCAAGCCGCTTGGCCAGCTCCGGATTGCGGGTGAGCGGCGCGAGATAGTTCTGCCGCACCTTGGCGCACCAAGGACAAGTCCTGGTGCCGTAAAGAACGACCAGGACCTTGCCGTGGTCGGCGGCTTCCTCGGCATGTCGCGCAAGATCGGTCGCATACGGCAACTCAGCGGCGGCGGCCGGCTGCATCAGAAAGCCGAGCAAGCTCCTCGTCACGAGGTGCAATATCCAGATCATCGGAGCACTGTGTTTGCGCGTGGCGGCCGGGGAAATCATGCGCACTAACATTTTTTACTCAACCTATGCATGCTTGGTTACGCGTTTCAGGCGTCGCAGTATGCGTCTTTTGGATGCGCGATCGTGAGCGACACAACTCCAACCCGACTCGTCATTGCAACCCGCCAAAGCCGACTGGCCCTGTGGCAGGCCCATCATGTGAAGGGGCTCTTGCAGGCATTATATCCGGCGTGCAATGTCGAACTGCTGTCGATGTCCACGCGCGGTGATGAAGTGCTTGATCGCTCGCTGTCCTTGATTGGCGGCAAGGGACTCTTCGTCAAGGAACTCGAAGTTGCGCTGCAGGATGGGCGCGCGGATCTCGCCGTGCATTCGGCGAAGGACGTTCCGATGGCTTTGCCGAGTGGCTTCGCGATTGCAGCCATTCCCATGCGGGAAGACCCGCGCGATGCGTTCATTTCGAATCGTTATGCAACGCCTTCTGCACTGCCGGACGGCGCGGTGGTTGGCACCGCCAGTTTGCGACGCGAGGCGCAGCTGCGCGAGCGTTTTCCCAAGCTTCGGTTCGTGGCATTGCGTGGCAATATCGATACGCGCCTTGCCAAACTCGATGCAGGCGAATGCGATGCCGCGGTGCTCGCGGTCGCAGGATTGGTGCGACTCGGCCTGAAGGCGCGCATTCGCAGCGAATTGTCGATCGATGCCTCACTCCCGGCACCGGGTCAAGGTGCACTCGCCATTGAGGTTGCGACGGCTAATCCGCGCATTGCGCAGTGGATCAGTCGACTGGAAGACGAAACCAGTGCGCTTTGCGTGCGCGCCGAGCGCGCGGTGAGCCTTGGCCTTGGCGGCAGCTGCCAAATACCTCTTGGGGCGCACGCGACGCGTGCGGGTGACCGGCTGCGGATTGCGGGGTTGGTCGCCGCGCCCGACGGCCGGCAGGTGGTGCGTGCCATGCGCGAAGGTCCCGCATCAGCCCCGGAGGCGCTCGGCGAAGCGCTCGCCATGGACTTGCGAAAGGGCGGGGCGACCGCGATTCTCGATGCATTGGCTGCCGCTTCGTAGTTGGCGGCGCCAGTGCGGGCGACCCTGACATGCTGGGTGGCCGGGGCATCCTAGTGACGCGCCCGCGGGCGCAGGCGGGCGAGCTTGCGGTCGCTATCGTTGCCCATGGTGGTGATCCGGTGCTGTTTCCGACCATTGCCATTGATCCGATCGCCGATCCGGCGCCCGCGCAGTCGCTGTTCGCGCGTCTCGGCGAGTTTGACCATGCCATTTTCGTCAGCGCCAATGCGGTGCAGTTTGGTCTATCTCTGGCGTCAGCACCCTGGCCCGACCGGGTGTCGGCGATTGCGGTCGGTCCGGCGACCGCACAGGCCCTGGCGAGAGCAAGCATCCCACGCGTCCTTACGCCCGTCGTGCGCTTTGATAGCGAAGGCGTGCTGGCCCTGGATACTCTTCAACAGTTGCAGGGTCGGCGTGTTTTGATCGTGCGGGGTGTTGGCGGGCGAGACCTGCTCGAACACACCCTTGAAGAGCGCGGTGCCGTGGTCGACATCGCGGAAGTCTATTCACGACATCATCCGCGCGAAGCCGCCGGCCCGTTGATTCGGCGCTGGCGAGCCGGGAATATCCATGCTGTGATTTGTACGGCGAGCGAAGCCGCACGCAATCTCCATGCTTCGCTCGCTACCGATCTTGATCTATTGAAGCAGGCGCCGGTTTTTGTGCCCCATGCGCGGATTGCGGCGATGGTCCGGGCGCTCTACCAGACGGACGTGATCGAAACAGCGACCGGTGATAGCGCGATCGTGCGTGCGATGGAGCGCTTTTTTGCTAAAGTACAAGACTGAGTTGTTAAGCAGTCTTGTTGGTATGTCTCGTTGGTAAGTCTTGTTGGTAGGTCTTGTTCATTCTTCTCTCTTATCGAGCACCGGACGATGTCGGAGTCAGATCGGGAAGCGCCCGCCGTGCCCCAGGCGGCGATTCGTAAGCCTTCCCGCTTTTCGCAGCCGGTCGCGATTACGTTCGGTCTGGCCGCCGCCCTCGTCGTCTTGTTATGGTTTGCCACCCAGGGTGAACTCAACCGGATGCGCGACGATGTGGCGCGCCGCCTGCAACTTGCAGAGCTTGAAGTTCGTGAGAGTCGCATTGCCGGCCGGGAAGCCCAGGAGGGCGTGCGTGATGCCCAATCGCGTCTTGCCACGCTGGAAGGAAAAGTCAGCGAATCCCATAATCATCAAGTTGCACTCGAACAGCTTTATCAGGAGCTCTCACGTGGCCGCGATGAATGGATCGTTGCGGAAATCGAGCAGACCATCGCACTCGCCTCCCAGCAATTGCAGCTCGCGGGCAACGTGCAAGGGGCATTGGTGGCGTTGCAAACGGCGGATGCGCGCCTCGCAAGATCAGATCGGCCGCAGTTCATCCCATTGCGCAAGATCATCAATCGCGATATCGACCGGCTGAAGGCGTTGCCGGCGGTAGATTTGGCCGGGCTCACCTTGAAACTCGATGAAGTCACCAACAACATCGACCAGCTGACATTGTTGGTCGATGGTCGCCCGCTGCCCGCAGACGAGGCGTTGGCCGTTGAGGACGGTTTCTGGACGAAGCTCACCAGCGTCGTGTGGGGTGAGTTGAAGCAATTGATTCGCGTGCAGCGGCTCGATGATTCCGATCAAGGTCTGCTGACGCCGGAACAAAGTTATTTTCTGCGTGAGAATCTCAAGCTCCGGTTGATGCATGCACGGCTTGCCCTGATGCAACGGAATGATGCGGTGTTCCGTGCCGACCTCAAGGTCGCCGCCGGCTGGGTCAATCGGTATTTCGATACGCGGCAAAAGCGTGTGAGTGCGACGCTTGCCACCGTCGAGAAACTGGCTGCGACGACATTGAATATTGATTTGCCGACGCTGGCCGACAGCCTGGGTGCTATCCGTAGCTTCAAAGTGACTGCCGACAAGTCCCGGCGCAACTAGCTATGCGCGGACTGGTCTGGTTCCTGGTTGTTGCAGCCCTCGCGGTCGGCCTTGCGCTGGTCGCGCGTATGAACGAGGGTTATGTGCTGGTGGTGGTACCGCCATGGCGGGTCGAGGTTTCGTTGGCGCTGGCGCTGATGATATTGGTGGCGACGTTCGCGTTGCTTTATTCACTCCTTCGCATTGCGCGCCATACGCTTCGTCTTCCTTCATACGTCGCGGCCTTTCGGCGTCGCCAGCGCAGCACGCGTGCCCACGAGGCCCTTCGTGCGGCATGGCAGGCTTATCTTGAAGGGCGATACGGGCGCGCCCATAAGATGGCGGCGCGCGCCTTCGAACTCGATGAGGCGCCCGGGATTGCAGCGCTGATTGCGGCGCGTTCATCGCACTTCATGCGCGATACCGCGCAGCGTGATGCATGGCTCGCGCGCGCCGAGGGCGTCGTCGACGAGTCGCGCTATGCGCGGCTGTCGACCCAAGCGGAACTGCTGCTCGATGAGCGCCGCTTCGAGGAGGCCCGCGCGATCCTGGTCGACTTGCATAACGCCGGGCCACGCCATGTGTCGACCTTGCGCATGTTGATGCGGGCCGAGCAGGGCTTGCAGAACTGGGAGGAAGTGCTGCGTCTCATTCGACAACTCGAGCGGCGTGGCGCGCTGTCAGCGGAGTCGGCGCGACAACTCACGCTCACTGCGACGGTCGAGAATCTGCGCCTCAAATCGCTCGATGCCGACGGCATTCGTCACTTTTGGCGAGGCGTCGATGACGAAGAAAAATTCGAGCCGCGGGTAGCGCTGACTGCCGCGCGATTATTCATGCGCTTGGGCGATTACCGCACCGCCCATACGATTCTCGCCAACGCAATTGAGCATCAATGGAATCACGAACTCGTGCTCGCGTTCGGCGAGGCCTTCGATGTCGATGCGTTCGAGCGGCTTGAACTTGCCGAGCGCTGGTTGGCGACGCATCCGCCCGACGCCGCGTTGCTGCTTACGCTTGGCAGGCTGTGCGTCTATCGTGAACTATGGGGTAAGGCGCAAAGCTACTTCGAGGCGAGTCTGTCCCAGGATGAATCGAAAATGGCCCATGTGGAGTTGGCGAGGCTTCTGGAACGGATCGGCAAGCAGGCGGACGCCCATCAGCACTATCGCGCGGCGACCAATTCAGCGCTGCCCGAGTAGCCGTTCGATCGGCCGCGCAGTCCTTACACCCAATCGCGCGGCCGCAGAAAGTCGGTGTACAGCGCAGCCTCCGGCGTGCCGGGTTCCGGCTGCCAGTTGTAGCGCCAGCGCACCAAGGGTGGCATCGACATCAGGATCGATTCGGTACGCCCGCCCGATTGCAGCCCGAACAAGGTGCCGCGATCGAAGACCAGATTGAATTCCACATAGCGGCCGCGCCGGTAGAGTTGAAAGTCGCGCTCGCGTGCCGCATAAGCGAGCGCATGTCGTCTGGCGATGATCGGTGTGTAGGCGGCGAGAAACGCGTCGCCCACCGCACGCGTAATGGCAAAACAACGGTCGAAGCCGCCGTCGGCCAGATCATCAAAAAACACCCCGCCGATGCCGCGTGGTTCATTGCGATGCTTGAGAAAGAAGTAGCGATCGCACCATGCTTTGAAGGTTGGATAGAGCGTGACGTCGATCGTATCGAGGGCGTTCTTGCAAGTGGCGTGAAAATGGCGGGCGTCGTCTTCGAAGCCGTAGTAGGGCGTGAGATCCATCCCGCCACCGAACCACCAGTGACGCGCGCCATTAGCATCGGGCGTGGTGGCAAAGCAACGGACGTTCATATGCACGGTCGGGCAATAGGGATTGCGAGGATGCATCACGAGCGATACGCCCATCGCCTCGAAACCGCGGCCGGCCAGTTCCGGTCGTGCCGCACTTGCAGTGGGCGGCAAGCGATCCCCCTGTACATCAGACAGATTGACGCCGCCGCGCTCGAAAATATTGCCCTCTTCGAGGATGGCGCCGGCGCCGCGTCCACGCAGCGCACCGGTCTCATCGCGGGACCATGCATCCTCGCCAAACGCTTTGCCGTCGAGGGCGGCCAGCGCGCTGACGATCCGCGCTTGCAGGCCGGTCAAATATGCGCGAACTGCATCGATATCGGTGGTCATTGGCGATGGACTGCAAGGTGTCCGATGTCGGTGCGAAATTGCGCGCCATCGATCTGGATCGATTTGATCGCGGTATAGGCATTCGCCTGCGCCGCGCGGACGGTTTCCCCAAGGGCCGTCACACAGAGCACGCGGCCGCCGCTCGTGACCAGGTTATCTCCTTTGCGAGTCGTACCGGCATGGAACACATGCACGTTCGCCGATGTCGCGGGCAACCCGGTGATCAAGTCACCGGTTCGCGGTGCTTCGGGATAACCCGCTGCGGCCATCACGACGCCAAGCGCCGGGCGCCGATCCCATTGCGCTTCGATCTGATCGAGCTTGCCATCGGTCGCGGCCACGATGAGTTGGGCAAGATCGGATTTGAGGCGCATGAGGATCGGTTGCGCCTCCGGATCACCCAATCGACAATTGAATTCGAGCACCCGCGCATGACCGTCCGGATCGATCATCAAGCCCGCATAGAGAAAACCAGCATACGGAATGCCGTCGGCGGTCATGCCACGCAGGGTGGGCATGATGATCTCGCGCAGCACCCGCGCATGAACGCTTGGCGTGATGACCGGCGCCGGCGAGTACGCGCCCATGCCGCCGGTGTTCGGGCCGAGATCGCCGTCCTGCAGCCGTTTGTGATCCTGGCTGCTGGCCAGGGCGAGGATGTGCTCGCCGTCAGCCATGACGATGAAGCTCGCTTCCTCGCCTGCCAGAAACTCCTCGATCACCACGCGCGCGCCGGCATCGCCCATCGTTTGATCGACGAGGAATCGATCGATGGCCGCGTGCGCTTCGGCCACGGTCGTTGCCACCACCACGCCCTTGCCGGCCGCCAAGCCGTCGGCTTTCACGACGATTGGCGCACCCTGTTGGTCGACGTATTGATGCGCTTTCGCCGGATCGAAAAATGTTCCATAGCGTGCGGTCGGAATGGCATGCCGCACCAGAAAGCGTTTGGCGAAATCCTTGGAGCTTTCCAGTTGAGCGGCCGCTTGCGTCGGGCCGAAGATGCGCAAACCCTTGGCGCGAAAGCGATCGACGATGCCCAGCGCGAGCGGCCCCTCCGGACCGACCACGGTGAGCGCGATGTCCTCTTGCAAAGCAAAGGCGACGAGTGCGCCCGGTTCGGTGATCGGCACATTCACAAGATGTGGCTCAGCCAGCGTGCCGCCGTTGCCCGGCGCTATAAAGACCTTCTGCACGCCCACACTTTGTGCGAGCTTCCACGCGAGGGCGTGTTCGCGCCCGCCGCCACCAATAACGAGGACTTTCATACGATCGTCAGTGCCTGAAATGGCGTACTCCGGTCAACAACATGGCAATTCCGTGTTCATTGGCCGCCGCAATGACTTCTTCGTCGCGTACGCTGCCGCCCGGTTGAATGACTGCCTTGGCACCGGACGTAGCCAGTACATCGATGCCATCCCGAAACGGGAAGAACGCATCCGATGCGACCACTGCGCCGGACAATGACAGGCCCGCGCTGCCTGCTTTCAGAACGGCGATGCGGGTGCTGTCGATGCGGCTCATTTGACCGGCGCCAATGCCCAAGGTTCGGCGTTTGCCGCAAAAAACGATGGCATTCGATTTGACGTACTTGGCCACCCGCCATGCAAAAAGCAAGTCCGTCTGTTCGTCGGCCGTCGGCGATCGTTGGGTCACGACGCGTAAATCAGCCACGCCGACATTGCGTGCGTCGGGCGATTGCACGAGAAATCCGCCGCCCGTCCGCTTGAAATAGAATCCGGCGATGCCATGATGCAACGGTACTTCGAGCACGCGAATGTTCTGCTTGGCCGCCAGCACTTCCAGCGCGCCCGCATCGAAGGCCGGTGCGACGAGGACTTCCACGAATTGTCTGGTGATCGCCCGCGCGACGGCCGCATCGATGGCGCCATTGCAAGCGATGATGCCACCGAACGCCGAGGTCGGATCGGTGGCAAATGCTGCCAGATAGGCCTCCTCGAGGTTAGGTCTTTCGGCGACGCCGCATGGATTGGCATGCTTTACGATGACACACGTCGGGGCTGCAAAGCCCTTGACGCATTCCCACGCTGCATCCGCATCGGCAATGTTGTTGAAGGATAGTTCCTTGCCCTGCAATTGACGATAGCGCGCGAGGGACCCGGCCGGCGGTAGGGCGTCACGATAGAGGGCCGCGTGTTGATGAGGATTTTCGCCGTAGCGCAGATCCTGCATCTTGGTGAGTTGCAGATTGAGGGTGGCCGGAAATTCCACGCGCGTGCCGGTATCGCCGGTCGCGCTGAGATAGTTGCTGATCGCACCATCATAGGCGGCCGTATGCGCAAAGGCCTGCCGCGCGAGCTGCAAGCGCGTCGCAAGGCCAATGGAACCGTTGTTCGCGTGCAACTCATCGAGAATCAGTGGGTAATCGTGGGGATCGGTGACCACGGCGACGCCCGCATAATTTTTGGCCGCCGCACGCACCATCGTGGGTCCGCCCACATCGATGTTCTCGATCGCGTCTGCCAGCGAACAACCGGGACGGGCCACCGTCTCGCCAAACGGGTAGAGATTGACGACCACCAGATCGATCGGCTCGGCACCCGCTTCGCGGAGCGCTGCCATATGCGCTGCATCATCTCGCTTGGCGAGGATGCCCGCATGAATTTTCGGATGCAGCGTCTTCACCCGCCCGTCCAACATCTCCGGATAGCCGGTGTAGTCGGCGACTTCCGTCACCGCGATCCCTGCATCGGCAAGCAGCTTGGCGGTTCCGCCGGTGGAGAGGATCGCCACGCCCGCTCGTTCGAGCGAACGAGCGAAATCCACCGCGCCCACCTTGTTTGAGACGCTGATCAATGCTTGCCGGATGTTGATACGCATGGTGAAACGCGGGGCGCGAGGCCCGCTACACCTTGATGCGATACTGCTGAATTTTCTTCCGCAAGGTACCGCGATTCATGCCGAGCATTTCAGCCGCAATCGACTGATTGCCTTCAGCATGGCTGAGAACGGTTTCGAGCAACGGTTTTTCAACGTTGCCCAACACCATCTCATAGATGGCGCACGGTTTCGCGCCGTCCAAATCCTTGAAATACCGATCGAGCGACCGACGTACGCAGTCGCCGATTTCATTTTGCGTAGCATGTCTCATGCTGCAAGCCCCTCCCACTCGTGCGGCGGGCGTATGGTGCCCGTTATATGCGCTTGTTCGTCAAAGAATACCGCGATCGCCTGGTGCTGCGCTTCACAGCTTTCCAGTTGATTGAAGTGTGCTTTGAAGGATGTTGTTCCAGGTAGTGCCTTCAAGTACCAGCCGATGTGCTTGCGGGCGATGCGTACGCCTGCCGCGCGACCGTAAAATTCGTGCAGTGCATGTAGATGTTGTTCAATGACGGCACGCATCTCCGCCATCGTCGGGGCCGGCAAATACTCCCCGGTCGTAAGATAGTGCGCGATGTTGCTAAATATCCACGGATTGCCCTGGGCACCACGACCGATCATGATGCCATCGGCGCCGGTGACTGCGAGCACATGCTTGGCCTCCGCGGGCGTATTGATATCGCCGTTGGCGATGACCGGCAAGCGCGTATGTGCTTTCACCTGCGCGATCGTCTCGTACTCGGCATGCCCCTGAAAGCCGCACGCACGGGTTCGTCCGTGCAGTGCCAGCAGCATAATGCCCGACTCTTCGGCGATCCGTGCGATGCGCAGGGCATTCTTGTTCGCCTGATCCCAACCGGTCCGATACTTGAGCGTGACCGGCACATCGACCGCCTGCACGACGGCTTCAAGAATCCGTCCGACCAGCAACTCATCCTGTAACAACGCCGAACCAGCCATCGTGTTGCAGACCTTCTTCACCGGGCATCCCATGTTGATATCGATGATCTGCGCACCCGCTGCAACATTGTGTTGCGCGGCACGGGCCATCATCGCCGGGTCCGCGCCTGCGATCTGCACCGCAATGGGTGAGACCTCACCTTCGTGATTGGTGCGCAGCTGCGTCTTCACGCTTTGCCAGGTGAGCTCGTTCGAGGCCACCATCTCAGAGACGGCTAGGCCCGCACCAAATCGTTTGCACAATTGGCGAAAGGGTCGATCAGTGACACCCGCCATTGGCGCAACGAAAAGGGAGTTCTTCAGCACGTGGGTGCCGATGCGCATCGCAGATGGGAATGGGTTGAAAACGGGAATGGGATTGTATATGGAATGATGCGCGCTGCAACGCTATTGCAACAGCGGAGGAGCGAGGTCCGGCGGCACCGTAATCAGCGGGATGCTCGCGTTGTTCGGCGCTGGAGTGATCGATCTATTTTGTCTTGCCGGGCATGTCGCAGCATTGTTTATGGATGTCAAAACACTGCATAAACCATCCGAATAGAGAGGCAGACAGCATTGATTTGAAACGGCTGTTTTGATGCTCAATGCGTTCCTTATGGAATCGCTCGGGCACCTAGGAGCATGCGTCGTGCCAGGAAGGCGCGCGCCGGCGGCAGCGCGTCGATCGAGGCAAGTCCAATGCTGCCCACCAATGCAACGAGCGAGCCGGAGGATGCAAAGAGCCGCGCAAAAAGGTCGGTTGTGCGCATGGTCGCGGCCCGGTCGATGCGACGTTGCTTGCCAAATGCAGCAACGAACGCCGCGCTGCCGAGCGCATCGGTGCTGCTGGACGATATTGCAGCGGCCAGCTGGCAGACATCCCGCAGGCCAAGATTCAATCCTTGGCCGGCGACCGGATGCAAGGTCTGTGCGGCGTTGCCGATGACAATGACGCCGCTCGTGTCGGTGGCGCGCGCGCGTTTCAATAGCAGGGGAATGCAGGCCCGCATACTCACGTCATGGAAATGCCCAAGCCGCTCGCCAAACGTGCCGGCGAGCGCGGCACAAAATGCCTCATCATCGCTTGGCATGGTCGTGGCACGAGCACTGCTGGTGGCCCACACAAAGGCATAACGATCACCGAACGGCAGCAAGGCGAGTGGACCCTCGTCGGTGAAGCGCTCGTAGGCGATGTTGGCGTGTGGCCGCGTGGTGCGCACGGTGCCAAACCACGCTACCTGTGCATAGTCGTGCACGGTTTCAAGTGGGCCAAGCCCGCCGCCGTCGGCTAAGACGAGCAGCCGGGTCTCGATGGTGTTGGATACGGCGTCGTTGCGGATGGCAAGGGTCAAGGGATCGCCGTTACTGGTCCAGTGCTCGACCTCCCCGGCCATATGGAACGGCGCCACCGAGCGGAACGCGTGTTGCTCCAGTTGCAGGGCGTCGACCACCTGCCCAAGCGAAGGAAGCTGGTGTTCGCGTGCGCTGAGAACCGTGCGCCCGAACCGGCCACGCCAGGAGATGTGAATCGTCTCGATCGGCGTGCCGGTGTTTGCTTCGATGAGGCCCTGCGCGGTGAGCATTTCCCAGCTCGGTGCGGCCAGCGCGATTGGACGGACCGGGGCGGCGCGCGCCGGCGGCGAGGCGGGTGCGGGCGGCAATGGCGCAACCACCACGATCTTCAAACCGAGATCACGCAGCGCGAGCGCCATCGCCGCGCCCACCACGCCGGCGCCCGCAATCACCACATCATAGCGAGCGGTCATCGGCAATGCGCCATGCCTATCCGCGCATCAATGCTTCAATCTCATCGGCGCGCTTGGGTACTTTTGCCGTCGTGATCTCGCAGCCGGTGGCGGTAACCAGCGCGTCGTCTTCAATGCGCACACCGATGTTCCAAAATTGCTCCGGCACATCGTCTGCCGGGCGAATGTAGCAACCGGGCTCGACCGTGAGCACCATGCCTGGCGTGAGCGGCCGCCAATCGCCCGCTTGTTTGTATTCACCTGCATCATGCACATCAAGTCCAAGCCAATGACCAGTCCGGTGCATATAGAAGCGGCGATAATCACCTGATTCCAACAGGCCATCCAGGCTGCCACTGCATAGACCCAGATCGATGAATCCTTGCGCCAGCACCTTCACTGCTGCATCATGCGGCGCGATCCACGGATTGCCGGGTTTGGTCACCTCGATCGCCGCCGCTTGCGCTGCGAGCACGAGATCGTAGATCGCGCGCTGCGGACCCGAGAATTTGCCGCTGACTGGAAAGGTGCGCGTGATGTCGGCGGCGTAACCGTCCAACTCGCAACCGGCGTCGATCAGCAACAGGTCGCCTTTTGCCATGCGCCGGTTGTTCTCACGGTAATGCAGGATGCACGCATTGGGGCCGCTCGCAACGATCGGCCAGTAAGCCGGAAACTGTGCGCCGTGGCGGCGAAACTCATGCAAGAGATCGGCCTCGATTTCATATTCCCAGCCATCGGGTCGGGCCGCTTGCATCGCGCGAACATGTGCGCCGGCGGAAATATCCGCCGCGCGCTGCATGGTGGCCTGCTCGTGCGTGTCTTTGATGAGACGCATTTCATCGAGCGCGCCGCGAATGTCGCAAATATCGAGCGGCGTGGTGACACCGGTGCGGGCGAGCGCGCGGACTTGATTGAGCCACCCCATGACGCGCAGATCCCACGCGTTGTCGGCGCCCGGTGCATAAAAGAACGTCGGTTGATTGGCGATCAGTTTTGGCAGCTGTTCATCGAGCGCGCTGATCGGATGCGTTTCATCCACGCCGAACTTGTCGCGTGCCGCTTCCGGGCCGATCCGATAGCCGTCCCACTGTTCGCGTTCCAGGTTGCGCTCGCGACAAAAAAGAATGGCACCGTTCTCCTCACCGGCGATCAATATCAGCACCGATTCCGGTTCGGTAAATCCGGTGAGGTAGTAGAAGTAGCTGTCGAAACGAAACAGATAATCGCTGTCGCGATTGCGCATGCGCTCCGGGGCGGTCGGGATCACCGCGATGCCTTGGCCCATCCGCCGCAATAGGCGCGCGCGGCGTGCGATGTGGGGATTCATTGTGGAAGCGGCGCTCATGGGTACTCCGGATTAAGGATTTTTCGCATTGCCCGACTTTAGCACTCGATCCAGCGCGGCCAAACGGTCAGGTGTGCCGATGTCGCGCCATTCCCCTTGGAAAATTTCTCCGGACAGTCGATCGATGGCAGCGGCCTTGAATAGTAACGGGGCGAGCTTGGCCCGCTCATGGGCTCGCGTGTCGGCAAACAGCTTGGAATCATAGAGCCCGATGCCGGAGAATGTGTAGCGTGGTGCTCCGGTGGCGGAGATGCGTCCTTCACGCAGCGCAAAATCACCCTCCGGATGATGCGCTGGATTATTGACCAGCACGAGATGGCCAAGCAGTCCCTGCGTACCCATCCTCTGCGCCGCATCCCGCAGTTGCGCGAAGGGATAGTCGCAATAGAGATCACCATTGACCGTCAGGAATGGACCCTCGCCAAGGAGGGGGAGGGCGGTGGCGATGCCGCCCGCGGTTTCCAGTGGGGCCGGTTCGCGCGAATAGGCAATCGATGCGCCGAGGGCGCGACCATCACCTAGGTAGTGTTCGATTTGCATGCCAAGATGGGCAAGATTGATCACCAGTTCGGTCCATCCTGCCGCCACCAAACGCTCGATCAACCATTGGATAAGCGGCTTGCCGCCGGCTTCTAGCATGGGCTTCGGCTGCCGGTCGGTGAGTGGGCGCATGCGTTCGCCGACGCCCGCGGCCAGAATCATCGCTTTCAAAATGTATAGCTCACGCCGGGCGCATCGCCCGCTATCGTGTCCAGCAGTTTTGCGAGCGGCGCGAGATCGGTGTATCGGCGCACGGCGCCCCGCAGGTAGCGCATCACCATCGGTTGATCGTTCAAATATTGCGTCTTGCCGTCTCGGTACGAGAGCCGCGCAAAAATGCCCAGCACCTTCAGTTGCCGCTGCACACCCATCCACTCGAAGTCACGATAGAAGTCGGCGAAGTTACCGGCGACCGGCAGGCGTGCCCGGCGCGCTTCCTCCCAATAACGGATACACCAATCGAGTTGATGTTCTTCATCCCATTCGATGTAGGCATCGCGCAACAATGACACGAGATCGTAGGTGATGGGACCCATGACCGCGTCCTGAAAATCGATGATGCCCGGATTGTCCGCGCACACCATCAGATTACGCGAGTGATAGTCGCGATGCACGAAAACACTCGGTTGTGCGAGATTGTTGGCGAGGATCTTCTCGAACGCGACGTCCAACACGGCCTGCTCGGCCAAAAGAAGGGTGCGCCCGTGCTGCCTTGCGATATACCATTCCGGAAACAGCTGCAATTCACGCAGGAGGAGCGCCCGATCGTACGGCGGCAGCACGCCTTGGCGGCTGGTCGCTTGAATACGGACCAAGGCATGGATGGCATCGCGGTACAGCGCATTGGCTTTGTCAGGATGCGCGGGCTGTAAGGCGCTGAGATAGGTCGTCGATCCCAAATCGGATAGCAGCAGAAAGCCCTGTTCGAGATCCTGCGCGAGGATCGCCGGCACATGGACGCCCGCGCCGGCAAAAACATTGGCAACGTGAATGAACGGCCGGCAATCTTCATGCGCTGGTGGTGCGTCCATCAGAATGAAGGTCGCCTGATTGCTGGTCGTCACGCGAAAGTAGCGGCGAAAGCTCGCGTCCGCCGACGCCGGCGCAAGGTCGTAGGTGCCGGGCGGAAACCGCGTGTCCAGCCAATGGTTGATGGCAGCAAGACGATTCGAAGTATTCAGCGTCAAAGCGCTCGACCTTACGGTTAAAATGCGTCCAGATCTTAGGGATTCTCTGCGCCGCTTGTCCATCTATTTTGGCGCTTTCGCGCCGTGGAATAGTCATCAACCAACCCAATCGAATGCGAATTCAAGCTAGTGCGTTCGCTCTGATGCTGGGCGCGGCGATGGCGGGCGCGCCGGCGGAGGAGCCGGCGCTGCGGCTGCATCGTTCACTCTCGCCCCTGCCGCCCGGTGCGAGGGATCAAGCGCCGCTCTTTGTCGCGAGCGATGGCATGCAAGGCTTTACCGATGGGGAGTCGGTGCTCCAGGGCAATGCTGAAATCAGGCGGCATGGCCTGCGTGTGCGGGCCGACCAGATGCGCTACTGGCAGGACCTTAACGAAGTCGAAGCCAGTGGCAACGTCGAGGTGTGGGTCGGCGCCGACCGTTTCCGCGGACCGCGCCTGCGCATGCGCATCGACGACCAGATCGGCGCGTTGCAGCAACCGGAATTTTCGTTGGGTGCGCGCCCCAGCCGACTGCGGAGCGGTGCAGCCGTTGAATTGCGTGGCGATGCGAAAGTGCTGCGCCTCGATGGTGAAGATCGCTATCGTCTCGATAATGCCCGCTTTACCACTTGCAAGCCGGGCGTCGACGACTGGTATTTGAGCGCCAACAGCATGGACCTCGATTTCAACGAGGATCTTGGTGTTGCGCGCGGTGCTCGACTGACCTTCAAAGGCGTGTCGACCCCCACGCTGCCCTGGGTTGATTTTCCATTGTCGGGTGCGCGCAAATCGGGATTTCTGCCGCCAACCATCGGTGCGCAAGGGAAAGTCGGCGCAGAAGTGCTGGTCCCCTACTATTGGAATATCGCGCCGCATGCCGATGCGACCCTGACGCCCCGGTACATGACGCAGCGCGGGCTGCAGATCCTATCGGAAGCACGCTACCTCGATCGTTTCAACAATAGTGCGGTGCGTTATGAATACCTGCCCAACGATCAGCAGCTCGGCACCTCGCGATCCGCCTACTCGATCGCGAACACGTTGAACATACCGGGTGTCGGGGTTGGTCTTTTAAATCTCAACCGCGTCTCCGATGACGCCTATTTTCGGGAATTGTCGGGTCGCATGACCCTGGCGACCCAGGCTTATCTGCCGCGGGAAGGCTCATTTCAATACGCGCCGTCGCCATGGTGGAGCTGGACGACCCGCGTCCAGCGCTTTCAAACGCTGCAGAATCCGAGTAATCCCGTCACGCCACCCTACGAACGGGTGCCGCAGATCCTGCTAAATGGACAACGTTACGATTACGGCGGGTTCGACCTGGCCGGCAGCGGGGAATTCGTTTCCTTCGAGCATCCCACTTTGCCGACCGGGCAGCGCCTGGTCGGGTATCCCTCCATCAGCTATCCAATGTTGGCGTCGGGAGGGTATCTGCGGCCGAAGGTCGGCATGCATTTGACGCGCTATGGGGTGACGCGCACGCAAGCGAGCGAGGCCCAGTTGAATCGGGCGGTGCCGATTTTTTCTGTCGATTCCGGTCTCACCTTTGAGCGCCCGACCAAGTTTCGCGACGCCGACGTGGTGCAAACACTCGAACCGCGCGTCTATTATTTGCGCGTGCCCTATCGAAACCAGAACAATCTGCCGGTGTTTGATACCGGCGTCACCGATTTCAATTACGCACAAATCTTTTCCGAGAATTACTACGTCGGCTCCGATCGCGTCAGCGATGCCAATCAACTCACGCTCGCGTTGACATCGAAACTGATTCGCACCGTTACCGGGCAGGAGATCTTTCGCGCGCTGCTCGCGCAGCGCATCTATTTCGAGCCGCAGCGGGTGGGTATTGCCAGTACCATCCCGCTTCGCACCGAGCGCTATTCGTCGTATCTCTTCGGTCTGGCCGGACAAGTGCTGCCGCGGACGACGCTCGAAGCCACCGCACAAATAGATTCCCAGCGGTTCAATCCGGAGCGCTTCAATATCGGGGCGCGGTATCAACCGGCGCGTGACCAACTGCTCAATGTGAGCTACCGTTACACCAATGAGGCACTGAATGTGAACCCGCTGCCCGGCTCGGCGGCGCAAGGCACGCCGATTCGTCAGATTGATGGATCCGTCTACTGGCCCATCACCGGGGGATTCTCGTTTATCGGCCGCTACAATTATTCGATCGCCAATAATGCTCCGATCGAGACTTTGGCGGGCGTTGAATATAATGCCGGTTGCTGGACGGTGCGCGGCGTGACCCAGCGCTTCATCACCGGCACCGGCGAGCAGAATCGTCTGTTCTTCATTCAACTGGAACTGGATGGACTCTCGCGCGTCGGATCGAATCCGCGCGAGGCACTGCGGCGCAGCGTGCCCGGTTACTCGGTCGGTGCGCCGCGCAGTATTGCCGGACAACCGTTCGACCTGAATGAATAGTGTGAATAGTGAATACGTGTACGCTTACATAGCGCGAAAATATTTGACCAGCAATGCACCGCCGTGGTGGCGAATCAATGCTGATCACGCTCAATCATGCCGGGGTCGGACGATGCGTTGTTGGATGGTCTTGCTGTTGTCCGCCGTCTCAATGCAGGTCACGGCCCAGGGTGGAACCGCGCGGGCACGAATCGTGCCGCTCGATCGCATCGTCGTTGTGGTCAACAACGAGGTCATCACACGAAGTGAGCTCGATGATCGAATCCGGATGATTCTGCAGCAGCTACGGCAGCAAAATATTGAGCCACCGACTGACGAAATCATGGAGCGGCAAGTCCTTGAGCGGATGATTGCCGATCGCGCCCAACTACAGTTCGCGAAGGACGCGGGGCTGCGCATCGACGAGGCGCAGCTCGATCGGGCGCTGGAACGGATTGCCACATCGAATGGCATGTCGGTCGCCGAATTCCGCCGCACGGTGGTGCGCGACGGCGTAGCGTTCGAGCGGCTGCGGGAAGACGTGCGAACCGAAATGACGGTCCAACGCTTACGCGAGCGGGAGGTGGAGAACCGTATCCAGGTGAGCGATACCGAGATCGATAGTCATTTGGCCGGCGAATCGAACACCCCTGATGCGATGACCGAATTCAACCTGTCGCATGTATTGGTCCGTGTCCCTGAGGGAACGAGTGGCGTTCAGCTGGAACGCTTGCAGGCGCGGGCGCAAGCGGCCCATGCGGAGCTCCTTCGCGGCGGTGACTTCGCGAAGGTGGCGATTGCTGTTTCGGATGCGCCCGATGGCCTGAAAGGCGGATCCATGGGCTGGCGCGTGCGCGATCGATTGCCTGAACTGTTCGTCGGTGTGGTCGAGCGCATGCAACCCGGTGCGATCAGCGATGTCATCAAAAGCCCAGCCGGATTTCATATCGTCAAACTGGTCGAGCGGCGCGGTGTCAAGAATGACAGCCGCCCCATCGAACAGACGCGGGCACGGCACATTCTCGTGAGGGCAAACGAAAGCGTCTCGGAATCCGAAGCGCGTCGTCGTATCGACCGGCTACGCCAACGCGTGATCGAGGGGGCTGCGTTTGAGGAAATCGCGCGCTTTAACTCGGAAGATGCGTCCGCCGCCCGCGGCGGGGAACTCGGGTGGGTTTATCCAGGCGATACGGTCCCCGAGTTCGAAGCGGCCATGTCGAAGCTGAACGCGGGTGAACTATCGGCGCCGGTTCGAACGCCGTTCGGCTGGCATTTGATTCAGGTGCTGGAGCGGCGCGCCAGTGGATTGTCGTCGGATCGAAGGCGTGTTGAAGCGCGCAAGGCGTTGCGTGATCGCAAGGTGGACGAAGCGTATGAGGAGTGGCTTCGTCAATTGCGGGACCGTGCGTACGTCGAATATCGCCTCGACGAACGCTAGTGGCGCGTACCCGCTCCGCACGTCCGGCCAAGCGCGTGACCACACGCCGCGCGCCTCGTGCACGGCCACAGCGCCGGCATGGGCCGGCGGAGCGACCGCTCATTGGTGTGACGATGGGCGAGCCCGCCGGCATCGGGCCTGATATCTGCCTCGCGTTAGCAGGTAGGCGGCTGCCGGTGCGGGTCGTCGTCGTCGGTGATGAGGATGTGTTGGCCGAGCGTGCCAAGCGTCTCGGCTTGCCGGTCCGCTTGCGGCGCTTCGATGTGACCAACACGCGTCGTGGGAGTCTTGAGGTCATGCATGTGCCGGCGCTTGCGCCGGTCGCGGCAGGAACGCTCGATGCCCGCAACAGTCGCTTCGTGCTCGATGTTCTTGATCGTGCGATCGAGGAATGTCACCGCGGCACATTTGCCGCGATGGTGACTGCCCCCGTCCATAAGGGTGTGATCAATGATGCGGGCATCCCATTTACCGGACATACCGAATACCTTGCCGAACGGTTGGGTGCGCCGCAACCGGTCATGATGCTCGCCGGCGGGGGCCTTCGCGTTGCCTTGGCAACGACGCACCTGAAGCTGGACGCTGTCCCGGCGGCCATTACCCGTAATGGCTTGGTTGCAGTGATCGAGGTCTTGGTCCACGATCTTCGCGAGCGTTTCGGAATCGCCCGCCCGCGCATCCTCGTCGCCGGGCTCAATCCGCATGCCGGGGAATCCGGGCATCTTGGTCGCGAAGAGATCGAGATCATCCAACCCGCGCTGGCGTCATTGCGCCACCTCGATGCCGATCTGATTGGTCCGTTACCGGCCGATACCCTCTTTAATCCCGAACACTTGGTGGGCGCCGATTGCGTGCTCTCGATGTTTCATGATCAGGGATTGCCGGTGTTGAAATTTGCAAGCTTCGGTAAAGGCGTCAACATCACCCTTGGCCTGCCGATCATTCGCACCTCGGTCGATCATGGCACCGCGCTTGATATCGCCGGATCAGGCAAGGCCGATCCCTCCAGTCTCATCGAAGCGATCGAGTGCGCTGCGATGCTGGTGTCTACCAAGAAATAGCCGTCCCTCGCGGCCGATTCGATGATGCATGTTCCGCGCCGGCGCTTCGGACAGAATTTTCTGCACGATCGCAACATCATTGCCAAGATCATCACGGCCATCGATCCGCGCCGCAATGAACATTTTGTCGAGATCGGGCCGGGTCAAGGTGTGCTGACCGAGCCGCTGTCCAATCTGCTCGCGGTGCTGCATGTCGTTGAAATCGATCGTGATCTGATCGCTGTGCTGCGTGAACGCTTTCCTGCGACACGCCTCATCATCCATGCCGGGGATGCGCTCGAATTCGATTTTGCGACGCTCCCGTGCCCGCTTCGGGTGGTGGGCAACCTTCCCTACAATATTTCGACGCCGCTTCTCTTTCATCTGGCGCGTTACAGCGATCGCATCGTCGACGGACATTTCATGTTGCAACGCGAAGTCGTGGATCGCATGGTGGCTGATCCCTCGACCCCGGCCTATGGGCGTCTGTCAGTGACGTTGCAGGCGCGCTTCGACATGGTCAGACTTTTTACCGTCGGCGCGGGGGCCTTTACGCCGGTGCCGAAAGTCGAATCAGCCATCGTGCGGATGCGCCCACGCGCCATCCCGCTCCTACCGGCGGCCGTCGAGCCCGTGTTCCAGACCGTGGTGACCCGTGCATTTACCCAGCGGCGCAAGACCTTGCGCAATGCGCTGGCAGGCGTTGCCGATCCGGCGCTGCTTGCATCCCTTGATATCGACCCCGGGCTACGCCCTGAAGCGCTATCGGTGCAGGCCTTCCTACGCATCGCGACGGCGGTGCACCATCGTGATACTAAAGCACCGTAACCCCAGCGTAGATCACTCGGCGATCTTGAACCCGTTGCGATGGCGCACCCATAGATGGACCGAGGGAGCGGGAAAGTGCGCCGCGAACATTAGCGTATCGGTATCGGCATAGCGCTCGCAGAGCGCCTGGCGTGTCCGTGCCGACATGGCGCGATCCCAGCAAAATGACGAAGAGAGCGACGGATCGCCAAGTTGCGCAGGCGAGTGCAGCGCATCGCCGATAAAAACGCCGTGCGCCGTACGGCTCTTCGCATGCAGAAAACAGGCGCCGGGCGTATGGCCATAGGCGGGTTCCAGGTGAATCCCCGGCGTAATTTCATGATCGCCTGCGACGAAGACCGCGCGTCCGGCGTCAACGATCGGTAGCACGCTATCGCCAAACGAACCGTGATTCGGTATCGGTGCGCCCGCTGCAACGGCAGCGCGGTGCGCCTGCTCCCAGAATTCGTATTCGCGTCGGTGGAAGAGGTATTTGGCGTTCGGAAAGGTTGGTACCCATTGGCCGTCACGCAGTTGCGTATTCCAGCCGACATGGTCCGCATGCAGATGCGTGCAGAAAACATAATCGACCTGTTCCGGGTGCACATTGGCCGCCGCCATGCGCGCCAGATAGGGATGTTGCTGTCGATGCCAGATCGGTCGTAGCGGTCGTTCCTTGTCGTTGCCGCCGCAGCTGTCGATGAGAATTGTATGGTGGCCGGTGCGCAGGACGAAGCTATGAAAGCTCATCACCGCACGATCTTCGGCCGGATCCACGTAGTGCGGCCGCAGCCAATCGCCGTGATCGGCCATCAACGCCGGCGTCAGGTCGGGAAGCAACTCGGTAAGCAGGGCCCACGGACCTGCCGTTTCGACGATACGGTCGACCTGGAATTCCCCGATCCGTTGCATCGCCGCTACTGCCGTTCGATGAGTTCGATCCGGTAGCCGTCCGGATCTTCCACAAACGCGATGACCGTCGTCCCATGTTTGACCGGGCCCGCCTCGCGCACCACCTTGCCTCCGCGGCGCCTGATGTCGTCACACGCTTTCGCCGCATTGTCGACCGCGACGGCCACATGGCCATAGGCGCTACCGAGGTCATACTTTTCGACCCCGTAGTTGTAGGTGAGTTCGAGCACGGTGCTGGCATCCTCGGTGCCGTAGCCGACGAACGCAAGCGTGTACTTGCCGCCCGGGTTGTCCGACTTTCTGAGAAGCTGCATGCCGAGGACTTCGGTGTAGAACGCGATCGAGCGATCGAGATCGCCGACGCGCAGCATGGTATGGAGCATGCGCATGGGGGGCTGTCAATGCGGTAAAGGGATTACAGCCTACCGCATTTCTCACGCCACGACGACGGCCGAACGACTCAACGAACGCGATACGACCAGCAGCGTTACGGCATCGCTCTTTTCACAACTCCGGCAACTGGCGCGACCGGACGTCGATTTCCTTGCGGATCTCGCGATGATCGGGGCAAAGCGTGCTCACCAGACTCCAGAAACGGTCCGAGTGGTTCATCTCGCGAATATGAGCCAGCTCATGGATCACAACGTAATCGATGATCCGCTGCTCGAAATGCATGAGGCGCCAGTGGAAGTAGACGTGTGCATCGCCCATGACACTTTGTGTGCAATGGCCCCATTGCGTCTTGGCATTGGAGATGCGTACGCGCGGAAACGGCACGCCAAGGTGCGGTGCCAATTCATTGGCACGCTGCGCAAACAGCGACACGCCCGCTTCTTTCATCCATTGAATCAAGCCGGCCCGCAACGGTTCACCTTGCACCGATTCGGCAGGTAAGCGAAGGACACCGCCGTCCAAGCGCGGTGCGCTGTTGGGAGCGCCAGGTTCGATTCTGGTGTCCCGCCCGAGCAATGGAATGCGCACGCCTGGGACCCACTGCACGCGGTTGCGGATCGCGCTGGCCGCTTCCACCAATTTTTCGATGACCCAGCGTTCCTTCTCGCGGATGAACGCCTCGACTTCGGCGATGGTTACCCAGCGCGGCGCGGTGGCGGCAAGACCATCACGGCCGACGGTGATGCCGATGGTTTTGCGGGGTGCGCGGCGAAACCGATAGGTGAGGATGCGTTTGCCAAGATGAATCGCATGAATCGATTCACCATTGGCGGTCTGCTGGACCAATCGAGTGGACAATGGCAATTCGAGCTGGTCCATCACTAGCGGCGTGCCACGAGTTCGGCGACCTGCGTCTCGACCCATTCTTCGACCTGGCGGATGAGTTGTTCGGGGGATTTGTCGGCGGATTCTATCGGTGCACCGATTCGCACGGTGACCTTACCGGCAAATTTGAGGAACGAATTGCGCGGCCAGAAGAGGCCGGCATTGTGTGCGACCGGCAGCACGCACGCGCCGAGTTGTTTGGCGAGGATCGCGCCGCCCGGACGGTAAGCTCTTTTGGCGCCGACCGCAACGCGTGTGCCTTCCGGAAACATCATGATGAAGAATCCTTGCTTGAAGCGTTCACGTCCCTGATCGATGACGCGTTGCATGGCGGATTTCGGATTGGATCGATCGATGCCGATCGGGCTATACAGCGCAAGACCCCAGCCAAGAAACGGGATCCAGAACAATTCGCGCTTGAGCACATAGACGTGCGGCGGAAAGATGCCGTTGTAGGCGAGCGTTTCCCAGGCCGATTGATGCTTTGAAAGAATGACGCAGGGTTTGCTCGGAATATTTTCCCTGCCTTCGACTTCATAGGTAATACCAAGCAGCCAACGCGCGAGCCAGGTCGCGAAGCGCGGCCACCATGAGATGACGCGCCACCGCGCGAGGCGTGGTAGCCAGCCGCACGCCATGACCATGAACGCATAGGGCGGTGTCACAACCAGAAGAACGAAGAGATAGACGGCGGAACGAAGATGCATCATGTGCGCGTAAGGTCCGCGGCCACTGCGCAAAGATCACTGGCGATGACGGTGCCCGGCGGCAGTGGCGATGTTTTTCTGGTCATCTTGCCTTTGCCGGTTTCGACGAGGATCGGTTGCGCACCGACACTGGCCGCCGATTCAAGGTCCCGCAATGAATCACCGACGACAGGTACACCGGCAAGTGTCGTATGAAACCGCAAGCCAATTTCCCTCAGCATGCCAGGCTTGGGTTTGCGACATTCACAGGTTGAATCCGCGGTGTGGGGACAATAAAAGATGGCATCGATGCGCCCGCCCGCCTGGTGGACGGCGCGATGCATTTTCTCGTGAATGGTGTTGAGGGTCGCCATGTCAAACAGACCCCTGCCGATACCGGATTGATTGGTCGCGACGATGACGCGAAACCCCGACTGCGAAAGTTTTGCGATCGCTTCCAGGCTGCCTACGATGGGTCGCCATTCATCGGGACTTTTGATGAAGCGATCGCTGTCATGATTGATGACGCCGTCCCGATCGAGAATGACAAATTTCATCGGGGCGGCTCGTCAGCTCGCGAGCTTCGAAATATCGGCGACCTGATTCATCAGCCGATTGAGTCGTGTCAACAGCGCAAGTCGATTGTTGCGAAGTTTCGGATCTTCAGCATTGACCAGCACCTTGTCGAAGAACGCATCGACGCGATCGCGGGCGTCGGCCAGCGATCGGAGCGCCGCCGCGAACTGCTGGGCGGCAATCTGTGCACCGACGGCAGGTTCCATCGCAACCAGCTGCTCGAATAGTGCGCGCTCCTCGACATCCGTCAGCAATTGTGGATCGATGGTGTCGGCGACGCCGGATTTCTTGAGAATATTGCCGATGCGTTTGTTGGCGGCCGCAAGACTTACTGCCTGCGGTAGCTTGCGAAACGCGCGCACTGCGTCCAAGCGTGGGATAACCAGATCGATCCGCGCCGGCATTTGATCAACGACCGATTCAATTTCATCGGGTGCGAAGTCGCGATCGCGCAGGTAGGAGCGGAGGCGCTCGAGCATGAATTGATAA
This sequence comes from Betaproteobacteria bacterium, assembly GCA_009693235.1. Taxonomy (GTDB): domain Bacteria; phylum Pseudomonadota; class Gammaproteobacteria; order Burkholderiales; family SG8-39; genus SHXR01. The sequence continues at coordinate 84,048 of SHXR01000002.1, forward strand.
ACATCGGTCTCGACCGACTGGTCGAGGATGCCACGGGCAAACCCGTCATGCGCGAAGCGCAGCAGTTCGGGTAGATCAAGCGGCAGGGCATGTTCGCTCAGGATGCGCAACGCGCCTAGCGCCGCCCGGCGCAATGCGAACGGATCGCGGTCACCCGTCGGCGCCAAACCGATCCCGTAGATGCCCACCAGCGTGTCCAGTTTTTCTGCGAGGGCGACTGCATCGCCGACCGGGTGATCGGGGAGGGTGTCGCCCGCAAAGCGCGGGCGATAGTGCGTTTCGATGGCGCTCGCAACCAACGCGGCTTCCCCGTCATGCAAGGCGTAGTAACGCCCCATCGTCCCTTGCAGCTCGGGAAACTCGCCCACCATGCCGGTGAGTAAATCGGCTTTGCAGAGATGTCCCGCAAGGCGGGCAGCGCTCGTGTCGGTTTTCAGGAGCCCGGCAATCACTTCGGCGAGATGCTCAATCCGTGTCGTGCGCTCGAGCTGCGAACCGAGCTTGTTGTGATACACGACGCCGGCCAGTTTCCCGACACTCTTGGCTAATCTTTCTTTGCGATCCTGGTCGAAAAAGAAGCGCGCATCAGAAAGGCGGGCACGCAGCACCCGCTCGTTGCCGCGCACGATAGCGGTGGCATCGGCAATCGCCATGTTGCTGACTAATAGAAAGCGATTCAGCAGCTTCTGCCTATCATCCACCAATGGAAAGTATTTCTGGTTCGCCTGCATGGTGAGAATGAGGCATTCCTGTGGGACCGCGAGAAAGGCGCTATCGAACGTGCCCGCATAGACGGCGGGCCACTCGACCAACGCGGTCACTTCCTCGAACAACGCATCGTCCGCAGCGATCACGGCACCCTGCGCCGCCTCGCCAAGTAGCGCGCGGATCTTCTGCGCGCGTGCGGCAAAGCTTGCGATGACCTTGCCCTCGGTGGCGAGGCTTTCTTCATAGGCCTCTGCCTGACTTAATTGAATGTCTGCCCGGCCAAGGAACCGGTGGCCGCGGGTGGTGCGCCCGCTCGATTGACCCAGGATTTTGCCCGGAACGATCCGCTCGCCATGCAGCATGACCAGACCACAGACCGGGCGTACGAATTCGTAATCGGTATCGCCCCAGCGCATCATTTTTGGGATGGGCAGTTTCTTCAGCGCAGCAGCGACCCTGTCAGCCAAGATTTCATCCAGCAGCGCGCCGGGCGCCATGGACCGGTGAATAAAGACGTCCTGCTTGCCATCGTGCTGGCGCTCGAGTTGCTGGACCGTGACGCCTTGCTTTTTGGCGAAGCCCTGGAGCGCTTGCGATGGCGCACCATTGGCGTCAAGCCCGGCCTTGACCGATGGACCCTTGGCGACCACGATTCGATCGGGTGCCTTCGCCGCCACATCGCGGATCAATACGGCAAGTCTTCGTGGCGTGGCAAAGGCGGTGAAGGCGCCGGTGGCGGGCGTGAGCCCCTCCGTGCGCAGATCCTTCACCAACGCTTCGGCGAACGCATCGCCAAGGATCCTGAGCGACTTTGGCGGCAACTCTTCGGTAAGGAGTTCGATGAGCAGGCTGGCCGGCGTGCTCATGCGGGGATTCTTTTCAGCATGGGAAAGCCCAGCGCTTCGCGCGAAGCAAGGTAGGCCTGTGCCACTTGCCTAGCAAGTGCCCGCACTCGCCCGATGTACGCGGCACGCTCGGTGACCGAGATGGCGCCACGCGCATCCAGCAAATTAAACGTATGCGAACACTTCATGACCATCTCGTACCCGGGCAGCGCAAGACCGGCTTCCATCAGACGCTTGGCCTCGCGTTCAAAATCGTTGAATTGACCGAGCAGCCACTTCACATCGCTGAATTCGAAGTTGTACTTCGACTGCTCCACCTCATTTTGGTGATAGACATCGCCGTAGGTCACACCGGGTGTCCACACCAAGTCGAAGATGTTTTCAACGCCTTGCAAATACATGGCGAGCCGTTCGACGCCATAGGTGATTTCACCCAGCACCGGCTTGCAGACGAGACTGCCCACTTCCTGGAAGTAAGTGAACTGGGTGACTTCCATGCCATCCAGCCACACTTCCCAGCCAAGACCCCAGGCACCGAGCGTCGGCGATTCCCAATCGTCTTCCACAAAGCGGATGTCGTGCTCACGCGGATTGATGCCGAGCGCTTCGAGGCTTTGAAGATACAGATTCTGAATGTTGGCCGGTGATGGTTTCAGGACCACTTGATACTGATAGTAGTGCTGCAATCGGTTCGGATTCTCGCCGTAGCGGCCATCTTTGGGGCGCCGCGACGGCTGCACGTACGCAGCCTTCCATGGCTCCGGGCCGATCGCGCGAAGGAACGTTGCGGTGTGAAAGGTGCCCGCACCAACTTCCATGTCGTAGGGCTGCAGGAGCACGCAGCCTTGGCGGCTCCAATACGTTTGCAGAGTAAGAAGAATTTCTTGGAAGGACGGCACAGGGGGATTGGTTGTTCCGATGGAGCGCGATTCTACCGGCTTTGAGTCGCGCTGCATCATGCGCTATCGATTCCTCGCGCGAGGTCGCCATGCGATCACGATAAGCGCCAGGGCAAGCGCGACGAGCACGATCCAATCCCCCAATCGCGCATACGGTGTGGCACCTTGGAAGCCTTGCACGAGACCAACTAGGACACCTTCGGTGAACGCGGGCAATGCCTGCACGAGACGTCCGCGTTCATCGATGATGGCGGTCACGCCTGAGTTGGTGGCGCGCAGCATGTAGCGGCCGGCCTCCAGCGCGCGCATTCTTGCAATCTGCAAATGCTGCAGTGGGGCCAAGGAATCCCCAAACCAGGCGACATTGCTGACATTGACAAGAAGCGTTGCCGCCGGCAGCTGGCGGATGATTTCTCCGCCGAACGCATCCTCATAGCAAATATTGATGGCCACCTGCTCCCCGGCGACCGCCAGTGGCGTCTGCGTCGCCGGGCCGGGCGTAAAGTCGGAAAGCGGAATCGCGAGAATTTTTTCGATCCAACCAAATCCTGGCGGGATGTATTCGCCAAACGGCACCAGATGCTGCTTGCTGTAGACCTGACTCGGTGCGGTACCGATTGAAACGATTGAGTTGAAGTACTGCGTCCGCCGATCGCCGGTAGGCAGGCCGATCAATACGTCGCCCTGATTGCTTTGCGCGTGGGCTTTGACGCGGTCAATGAACGTGGCGGGAATGCCTTCTGGAAATTGCGGAATGGCGGTTTCCGGGAGCACGATCAACCGCGCATTGGTTTGTTCGATGAGGCGCCCGTAGAGCGCAAGGGTGGATTCAAATCGTCCGGGTACGAATTTCATTTCCTGGGGTACGTTGCCCTGCAACAGTGCAACATCCAGGCCTGCTCCGGCCGGGGTGGTCCATTTGGTTTGCATGAGCAGGGCGCCGGCGCCGTAGACAACGATACCGATGGCCACGGCAGCGATGCGTTGTCGCGCCGATCCGCGGACTACCAGGAACAGCAGCGCGGCTAGCAAAACCATCAACAGTGAAATGCCATAGACGCCGACGATCGGCGCAAAGCCGGCGAGCGGCGTGTCGATTTGCGAATAACCCATCGAGAGCCATGGAAAGCCGGACAGGAACCATCCGCGCAGCCATTCGCAGCTGGCCCACATGCAAGGAACCATGACCAGTGCAACGGCGGGTCGCTTGACGTCCCAGCGCGCACAGAGGAAGCCCACTACACCCGGATAAAGCGCCAAGATGAGGCAAAACGCCAACGTTGCGATAGCGGCCAAGGGCGCCGGCATCATGCCAAAGGTATGCAGGCTTACATAGACCCAGCTCACGCCGGCGAGAAAATGGCCAAGGCCGAAATAAAAGCCAAGCAATGCGGCAGCTCGTGGTGTTGGATGCACGGCCCACAACCCAATGAGCCCAGTGAGCGAGAGAATCGGCAGTGGCCAGAGCGCGAACGGGGCAAAACCCAAGACGGCCAGCGCGCCCAAGAGCGCCGCCAAGGCGTACGAACGTTTCAAGCTTCGCTGGCGGCTAGCCGCTCGACTTGCAAGGCATGCACGCGACGCGAGTCGGCACGCCGGATGGTAAAGCGCAACTGGTCGATGGTGACGCGCTCACCGCGCTTTGGCAGGCGCCCGAAGCTTGCGATGATCATGCCCCCCACCGTGTCGTACTGGTCGCTGGTGAATTGCGTACCGAAGTGCTCGTTGAAATCATCAAGGGTCGTCTGCGCCTTGACGCGATAGGCGCCGGTGGCCTCGGTAATGATGTTGTCGTCCACTTCGTCGAAATCATATTCGTCGTCGATTTCACCGACGATCTGCTCCAGCACATCCTCGATGGTAACGAGGCCGGCGACGCCGCCATACTCGTCGACCACGATTGCCATGTGGTTGCGGCTGGTGCGAAACTCGCGCAGCAGCACATTGAGCGGCTTTGACTCGGGAACGAAGACGGCCGGGCGCAGCATCTCGCGCACGCTGAACTCTTCTTCGCCCGCGTAGTACCTGAGGAGATCTTTGGCGAGCAGAATGCCGATGACGCGATCGCGATCCCGATCGACCACCGGAAATCGCGAATGGGCCGTCGCGATCACCGAAGGAATGAAGGTATCCGGTGTTTCATTGACGTCGATGATGTCCATCTGCACGCGCGGGATCATGACGTCCCGCACCGTGAGCTCCGACATCTGCAACGCACCTTCCACCATCGACAGGGCATCGGCATCGAGAAGATTGCGCTCGTACGCCGAATGAAGGAGCGCCAGCAGCTGCTCGCGATCTTCCGGTTCGCGCAAAATCCAAGCAGAGAGCCGCTCGAGCAACGACGGATGTTGTTTTTGCGCTTCTTCCATTAGGGTGCAGACTTACTTGGCGTTGGAGCCGGTGTCCCAGCGGCGCTCAAATCGGCGTGTAGGGATCAGAATACCCGAGTCCGGCCAGAATCTCTTGTTCAAGGCCTTCCATGCGCTTTGCTGCGACCGGTCGCAGATGGTCATGACCTTGTAGATGAAGGAGTCCATGGATGACCAGATGCGCATAGTGGGCGCGTAAAGTCTTTCGCTGCGCACGCGCTTCCTTGGCGACCACTGCCGCGCATAACACGATATCACCAGCGGTAATCCTGCCACCTCGGGCGCCCGGCTTGTCACGGCCCGTTTCAGCATAGGAAAAGGTTAGGACGTTGGTAGCGTAATCGCGGCCACGATATCGCTTATTCAATGCGCGCCCTTCAATCGTACCCACAAACCGGACGGTGATGCGATGCGCGCCGGTTGCCGCGGCCCACCGTTGGAGCGAGCGACGATGCGGAAGACCACGTCGATTGGGTAGCGCGTATTGAATGACGAGTTCGGATGCCTCCACGGTCTGGTTTCTTCCCGGCGGGCGAGTGGTCGACGATCTTTCCGTGGCGCAGGCGTTAGCGTCCACGCGCTGCGTCGCGCGTTGTATCGTTATCATCGCCGCGTTTCTCGTCTTCTTCATAGGCGGTGACGATACGCTGCACCAGCGGATGCCGCACCACGTCCTCGGATTGGAATTGTGTGAAGGCGATGCCCCGGACGTTCGCGAGAATGCGCTGCGCTTCGATGAGGCCGCTTTTCTGGCCACGCGGGAGATCGATCTGCGTCACATCGCCGGTAATCACCGCTTTTGACCCAAAACCGATCCGGGTCAGAAACATTTTCATCTGCTCAGGCGTGGTGTTTTGCGCCTCATCGAGGATGATGAACGCCTGATTCAAGGTGCGCCCGCGCATGAATGCAAGCGGTGCGATTTCGATGGTCGAGCGTTCGAACAATTTGCTGACCTTCTCATAGCCCATCAGATCGTACAGCGCGTCATAGAGGGGCCGCAAATAGGGGTCCACCTTTTGCACGAGATCGCCGGGCAAGAACCCCAGGCGTTCGCCGGCTTCGACCGCAGGGCGTACGAGTACGCAGCGCTTGACCGAATCGCGCTCCAGCGCATCCACCGCGCAAGCCACCGCGAGATAGGTCTTGCCGGTACCGGCCGGCCCGACCCCGAACGCGATGTCGTGCTCGAAAATATTCTTCAGGTACTCGCGTTGCCTGGGGGTTCGCCCATGCAAATCGGGCTTTCTCGTCATGAGCGCAGGCATTTCCGCATCGACCGCCAGCCTGAGGTCCTTCCGCGCAGGAATGCGCGGCCCGTTCCCGTTATTTGGCATCTGCAGAAATTCAACCAGCCCAAGTTGGATGTCATCGACCGTCAAGGTGCCGGCCGCCGTTGTGTAGAAATTTTCCAGCAGCTTGGCGGCGCGGGCCGCCTGCTTGGCGTCGCCGTGCAAGGTGAAGCGCTCGCCGCGCCTGGCGATCGAAACATCGAAGGCGGTTTCAATCTGACGAATATTCTGATCCAGTGCGCCGCACAGATTCGCGAGGCGCTCGTTGTCAAGCGGTACGAGGTGCAAATCGACGGTAGCGCCTCTCAATGGGATGATCCCTTGTCTTGGACGGTGGTCGGCAGATAGCCACGCAGTGTATGGGAGCGCACGCTCTCGATGATGACATCGGCGAACTCTCCGAGGAGCTGACGATCACCGGCGAAATTGACGACGCGATTGTTGTCGGTGCGACCAGCCAATTCGACGGGATTGCGCGTGGATGGCGCGTCGATCAGCACGCGCTGCGTCGTGCCCACCATCGATTCACTCACTTGCCGCGCGCCCGCATCGATGCGCATCTGTAATCGTTGCAGGCGCTCCAGTTTGACTGCATGCGGTGTTTCATCCACGAGGTCGGCGGCCGGCGTGCCCGGGCGGGGGCTATACAGAAAACTGAAGGATGCATCGAAGCCGACTGCATCGATAAGCTGCATCGTCAAATCGAAATCGCCCGCCGATTCACCGGGAAATCCGACGATGAAATCCGCGGTGATCGATACATCAGAGCGTATCTTGCGCAGTCGCCGGATGATCGACTTGTATTCGAGCGCGGTGTAGCCGCGTTTCATGGCCGCGAGTATGCGATCCGATCCGGATTGCACCGGCAGATGCACGTGCGACACCAGCTTGTCCAGGCGAGCGTACACATCGATGAGTCGCTGGGTGAATTCTCTTGGATGGGACGTTGTGTAGCGAATGCGCGCAATGCCATCGACGGCCGCGACATATTCGAGGAGAGCGGCGAAATCGTCGGCGGTATCACCCTCGATCCGACCGCGCCAGGCATTGACGTTCTGTCCAAGCAGCGTCACTTCCTTCACGCCTTGTTCGGCAAGATCGACGATGTCGGCCATGATGTCATCAAACGGTCGCGACACTTCCTCGCCGCGCGTATAGGGCACGACGCAGAAGCTGCAGTACTTGCTGCAGCCTTCCATGATCGACACGAACGCCGCCGGACCCTCGATGTGTGGCAACGGCAGATTGTCGAATTTCTCGATCGCCGGAAAGGAAATGTCGATCTGCGGCACCCCGGACTGGGTTCGGCTTGCGAGCATGGCTGGCAAGCGGTGAATCGTTTGCGGGCCGAAGACGAGATCCACATAGGGCGCGCGCGCGACGATGTTGCTGCCTTCCTGGCTGGCGACGCAACCGCCGACACCGATTACAACATCGGGCCGCGCCTGTTTGAATGGGCGCACCCGACCCAGGTCGGAAAACACTTTTTCCTGCGCCTTTTCGCGCACCGAACAGGTATTGAACAGGATGACGTCGGCAATGGCGGGATCGTCGATGCGCTCGAAGCCGCCTGATGCATGCAGGATATCGGCCATTTTTTCCGAGTCATACTCGTTCATCTGGCAGCCGTACGTCTTGATGTACAGCTTTTTGGTCACTGCGGCGCCTGGGGAATCGCGGGCACTGCAAAGGTACCGAGGGGCAGTGACGTTGGCACGCGATTCGGTGGAGTGGGATCGGTGCGATCGGCTTCAGCTTTTGTCAGCACCCACATACGATCGATCTGCCGATTGACATCGAGCGAAAATCGCACGATCGAGCCGGGCGGGATCGCCTGGGGGACGATGAACAGGTTGTCCGTATTCCAGATGCGGACATTGGCGGACAGCTCGGTCGGCACGCCATTTACGATCACGCGCAATTCAGACAGATGGGTGACCGTTCCACGGACGGCGTCGGCAGGTAGCGTTCGCGCCAATTGTGCCAGCACGGATACATTCATCAGCGCTAGCCCGGCGCTCATGAGGAGGGCCCTTACAACCGTGCCTGTTCGATCTGTGAAGATACGTCAAGTCCTTGAAACAATAAAGAATTATGGTGGCGAATCAGGGACTCGAACCCCGGACAAACGGATTATGATTCCGCTGCTCTAACCAGCTGAGCTAATTCGCCACGGTCGATATCGCAACGCTCTGCGTCATCAACGAGGGGCCGGATTATCAGAGCCCGCCAGAACGCGTGTCAAGCACCATTGGTCGATGCCATCTGTTTGCCTGGACCGTTCCGCGGCGCCGGCTCGCCGCGGGAGGCGTCAGGTGGAGGCCGGTAGATTGAATCCACTAGAGGCCGTACGCTCATTCACCACCCATCGTTCCACCAGCGCATACAGCTGTGCTTTGCCGAACGGTTTGGAAAGATAGTCGTCCATGCCGGCCGCCAGGCGGCGCTCACGGTCGCCTTGCATCGCATTCGCCGTCAATGCGACGATGGGTGTTCGCAGGGCAATGCACGCTTCCTCCGGCCCGTTACCGGCGACCGATTGGTTGTGTTTGCTGTTCGCCCTCGCTTCGCGGTCGCGGATCGCGCCGGTTGCGGCATATCCGTCGACGTTTGGCATCTGGCAATCCATCAGGATCAAATCGAATGTTTCGCTACGCTCCAGTCGAATGGCCTCGCTGCCATCGACCGCCACGGTGACGGTGCAGCCGAATTGTTCGAGCATGAGGGTGGCGAGCCGGCGGTTGACCACGTTGTCCTCAACCAGTAATACCCGCGCGTCGAGCGGGCGCGTGTTGGGCGTGTAAGGCGCCCAAATTTTCGACCGCTTTGGCGGTGCCGGAGCAGCGGCGAGAACGGTGGCATCGGCCGCCGCGAGGCGCGCGGTGAACCAGAACGTGGATCCTTCTTCCGTGGCGCTTTCGACCCCAATCGTGCCGCCCATCTTTTCGGCGAGCTGTTTGGAAATCGCCAGCCCAAGGCCGGTGCCGCCATTTTTGCGATTGGTCGAAACTTCTGCTTGGCCGAACGCCGCGAACAGCCGCCCAATCGTGGTTGGGTCCATGCCGATCCCGGTGTCCCGTACCCGCGTCAACATGACAAACGAATCGCTGTCGTCCCGCGGCTCGCCAGATGGCCGAGAGGTGTTTTGGGGTGCCAGCATGATTTCCACTGCCACTTCGCCCCGCTCGGTGAACTTGATGGCGTTGCCGATCAGATTGGTCAGGATTTGCCGCAAGCGAAGCGGGTCGCCGATCGCCCGCAATGGGACTGCACCATCGATCCGGCAAGCGAGCTGCAATCCCTTGCGTAGGGCCATCTCCTCGAAAAGGCGCATGGCGTCATCGGCCATCTTGTGCAGATCGAAGTCGACGCGATCGAGTTCAAGGCGACCGGCTTCAATTTTGGAAAAATCGAGAATGTCATTGATGATGCCAAGCAAAGCGGTGCCGGAGCGGTGAATCGTTGCGACGTAGCCGCGTTGCGGCTCGTCATGTGTTTTCTCCAACAGAATCTCGCTCACGTCAAGCACACCATTCATCGGCGTGCGGATCTCATGGCTCATATTGACGAGAAACTGGGATTTCGCCTTGTTCGCCGCTTCGGCGCGTTCCTGCGCAAGCTTGAGAGCGGTAATGTCGACGCGGATTCCGGCTGTCCCGCCCTCCGGCGTGCGCCGGTCCGTAACTTGCAACCATCGACCATCCTCAAGCCGGCGTTCGCAAGAGCCCTGTGCTTTGCGAAAGATGGCCAGGCGCTCCGCCACCCACTCCTCGAGACTATCAGAGGCAATTGCCGGCTGCCCCCGTCGCGCACTTTCGCGCAGGACATCCTCGAAGCGGGCACCTGGCACCATCATTGACGCGGTCAACGGATAGATCTCCAGATAGCGGCGATTGCAGAGGATAAGCCGCTCATCGGCGTCGTACAAAACGGACCCATCATCGAGCGAGTCGATCGCCGCACGCAAGCGCTCTTCGCTCATTTGCGCGACGGCCCGTGCGACCTGCACCGCCTCGATCAGCCGCCGTTCATTTTCATGCGCGGATTGATCGAATTGCCGAGCAATCTTTCGTTCGTAAAACGTGGCGCCTACGACCATCATCAAGATCAGCGTCGCGATCAAGATCTCAAAGCGCTTCAGCTCGGCCGCGACAGCGGCCTGCTTCTCAAGGTTACCTTTTTGGATAAGCGCGACCGCATCGCGCAATTGGGCGAGGGCGCTGGTTAATTCGGCGTACTTGCGGTCCATTGTTGCCATGCGTTTGCCGGCGAGTTCCGCTTCGCCGCTTTCGAAGTAGTGGAAGATCCGGCTCGATTCGTCAACCATCGTCTGCATCGCAGTGTTGACCGTGGTTAATTGATCAAGAATTGGGGCGGCCTCGGTTGCGTCGAGATTGCGCCGCAAATCCTCGTTGGCAAGACGCAGCGACGCCTCAAAGGTACCGAGTGCACGATAGAGTTTAGCGCGCTCGCCTGACACGTCGTGGGAATCGAAGACGTCATTGCCCGGTGCATTGACGGCTTGGGCCAGTTCTCCAAGCTTCGAATAGGTCGATGCGCGTTCCGCCCACTCGTGATTCACGACGATCGAGCGTTCGTAGACCTTGGTCGTTTCCCGGCTGAGATAGAGGCCCAGCACCACGGTCATCAGATCGAACGCCGCCAGCACGAAGTATAAGTAGTGCCAAGTGGGGCGCGATCGCTTCGATTTGGCGGCGCTTGGAACGGGGGGTTTCGTTGGTCATTTCATGTCAACCCAGGCGCCCATGGGTTGGTAGTCTCGAATGCCCCACTATCAGGCCATGTGGGCGATCAAGAACGAATGAATTGAACACGATTGAAGCATCTATTCGGGCGTTCGTGATCGAATGCCGACCCACCATCAGCAGATAGAATGCCCCGATGAAGGCGTCAACATTCGACATCGTGATTGCCGGGGGTGGCCTGGTCGGCGCCAGTTGCGCGTTGGCGCTTGGACGACGGGGCGTTCGCACGGCGCTGATCACAGCCGATGCGGGCCTGCTCGCCACCACCCAAGCGGGCGATTGGGACGCCCGCATTTATGCGGTCAGTCCGGCCAGCATGCGATTTTTGCGCAACATCGGCGTGTGGTCGCGCTTGGACGTACAGCGCATCGCGCCGTGCACCCGTATGGAAATATTTGGCGATCGGGACGGTGCTCACTTGGCGTTCGATGCTTATGAGGCGGGTACTACGGCACTCGCCTACATGCTGGAATCGCGAGCGCTCGCGGCGGCGATCGACGAAGCATTGCAATCGGTGGCGTGCGTGGTGCGAAGGGGTCCGGTCGTGGGCCTCAACCGCGATGCAGGTGGTGCTGACGTGGTGCTTGCTTCGGGTGAATCGCTGCGCTGCGCATTGTTAGTCGGCGCGGACGGGGCCGCGTCCGGAGTGCGGGAATTGGCGGGCATGCAAGCGCAACGCCATGATTACGCGAGCCACGCGGTGGTCGCCAATTTTTCCATTGGTAAGCCGCACCGCGGATGCGCATGCCAATGGTTCCGCGGCGCCGATGTGCTGGCCCTGTTGCCGTTGCCGGGCAACCGAATCTCGATGGTTTGGTCTGCGCATGAAGCCGAGGCACACCGCCTGCTCGCCCTTGCCGAGAGCGCACTCGCCGACGCCGTCGCAGAGGCATCCGGAGGGCGTCTCGGTCGATTGGAGCTGGTAACGCCGGCGCGAAGCTTTCCCCTTGCTCGCCTCCATGTTGCCGATCCGGTGGCCGAACGCGTCGTGCTGATCGGCGATGCGGCCCATGTGGTCCATCCGCTGGCTGGTCAAGGTGTGAATCTGGGATTTGGTGACGCCATGGCACTCGCCGAAGTCATCACTGAACGTGGACCAATCCTTGATCCGGGCGCAATGGCGCTCCTCAGGCGCTATCGGCGTCGGCGGGCCGAGCCTATACTTGCAATGCTGGCGATGACCCACGGCTTGCACGGTCTCTTTGCGCTGCCAGGAGGGCTACCCCGATTCTTCCGCAACACCGGATTGAACTTGCTGCGGCGAGTGCCGGTCGTACGTTCGATGCTGGCCAGGCAGGCGATGAGCTAGCGCTGCACTACCGACAACACGCATTACCTACAACACTTACCAACAGTCCTCCGAAAGCGTACTTCCATGAATCGTGTGATTGCGATGGTGCTGGGTGTCTTTCTCGCGACGATCGGACTGTCGGTCGTTGCCCAAACCACCGGTGCCGAGGCCGGGATCAAGAAGCGGTTGGAGGAGCGCATGCCGGGTGTGCGGATTGCCGGCGTGACCAAGACCCAGTTTGGCGGATTGTTCGAAGTGCGCACCGAAGACCATGAACTCATTTATGTCGATGACAAGGTCACCTTCCTCATCGATGGCAGCATTCTCGATGGCAATGATCCGCGCCGCAATTACACGCAGGAGCGGTTAAAGCAGTTGGTCGGATTCAAATACGACGAGCTGCCCTTTGGCAGCGCCTTCAAGATCGTGCGCGGCAATGGCAAGCGCCAGATGGCTTATTTTTCCGATCCGAACTGTCTCTATTGCCGCAAGCTCGATGCGGAAATCGCACAGATGAACGATGTGACGGTGCATGTTTTTCTTTATCCGATCCTGTCGGCCGAGTCGGTGCCCAAGGCCAAGGCGGTCTGGTGTTCGCCCGATCGCTCCAAGGCCTGGGTTGATCTCATGCTGAAAAATACCTCCCCGGGCGCCGCGGGCACTTGCGATACCCCGATCGAACAGTTGCTCGCATTGGGTCGTAAGCACAAGGTGGACGGCGTACCGACCCTCGTGTTTGCCAATGGCGACCGGGTGAGCGGTCTGCGCTCGGCAACGCAGTTGTCGCAGATGATCGATGTGGCCGCGTTGAAAAAATAGGTTCGGTCTAGCTACCGGGCTCAATTTCGTTCGGCAGTAGCATCCACATCCGGCCTTGGCTGCGCATCCGCCCGGCCTCTTGACCGGCGGCGGCACCGAATCCCCAGTAGTAGTCCGCGCGCACCGCGCCGCGAATGGCACCGCCCGTGTCCTGCGCGATCACCAGCTGCTCCATGGCGGCACCAGTCGTCGGATGCGTGGTTGCCAAATACACCGGTGCGCCAAGGGTGATGAAGCGCGGATCTATGGCGATTGAGCGCCCGGGAGAAAGCGGTGCGCCGAGCGCGCCGCGGGCGCCAAGTTCGAGCGGCAAGTCGCTAGTGGATACTTCACGAAAGAAGACGTAACTTGGGTTATGGCCGAGCAGCTCGCCCGTCCGGTGGCGATTCGCACGTGCCCATGCCTGGATGCCCCGCAAGGAAGCCTGCTCGAGCTTGAGTTCGCCCTTGTCCACCAGATAACGGCCGATCGACCGGTAGGGATGCCCGTTCTGATCCGCATAGCCCACCCGAACCGTTTCGCCGCCGCCAAGATCGATCCGTCCCGATCCTTGGATATGCAGAAAAAACAACTCGATCGGATCATCGATCCAGAGCAGCGTGCGCGCGGCGAATTTGCCTTGCTGCTGCTCGATTTCGCTTCGCGTGTAGTACGGCACGATCTTCTTGCCTTCGATGCGTCCGCGCAGGCGCAGATTGGCCGCTTCCGGAACGACGCTCGCGAGATCCACGGCAATCAAATCATCGGGCGTTGCATGCAGGGGATAGTTGAACGGCCCGACTTTCTTGCGGCTGCCGCGTAGAATCGGTTCGTAATAGCCGGTAACGAGCCCCTCGACGGCGCCATCGGCGTTGGTGACCCGATAGACCTTGAATCGCTTCTCAAAAAAGGCACGGGCATCGGCGCGCGATGGGCCGGTGCGACCAGCCGCCTCGCAACTATCTTTCCAGCCCTTGCGTCGGTCAAGCGATCGGCAGCCGCGTCGGAACGCTGCGAGCGCGGCACTGTGATCGTCGTCTGCCCAGTTGGGCAAATCGGCGAACGCCGCTGCTTGCAGGGTCTTGGCCGCGGGTGGGACAGAAGCGTCGGCCGGGCATACCGGGCATACCGGACACACTTGGCACGCCGGACACACCATTGCTTGGCATGTGATCTCAGGCGAACGCATCCCCTGTGCGGTGGAGGTGTTGCCTGCCGGCCCGATGGCAATGAGTACCAGCGTTGCGACGGCGATGGCAAAGAGGGAGATCCATTGCGTTATCATCGGTTGCTACCTTATCGATTAAATCTACGAGACAGCATGGCTGATGGCCTTTGGATTATCGTGCTCGAATCGCTCTTGGCTCTTGCGATGCTCATCTTCATCGTCTGGTGGACGATGCCAAAGAAGCGCGGCTCGAATGATAAGAAGCGCGAGGAGTGACCGGCATCGCCTCAAGCAACCGTACCGCCATATGACCATACTGATATGGCCATACTGATTAGTGCAAAACGCGCGGCACCGACAAGGTGAACTCAGGAATCGGGGCATCAAACTTTGCGCCGTCGGCACCTTGCATCTGGTAGGTGCCGCGCATCGTCCCCACCGGCGTGCGAATCGCCGCGCCGCTCGTATATTCGAATGACTCGCCAGGCTTAAGCGTTGGTTGCGCGCCTACTACGCCAAGGCCTTTGACTTCCTGCACGTCGCTGCCGCCATCGGTAATCACCCAGTGGCGGCTGATCAGTTGCGCTGTTTCGGCGCCTTTGTTGCGGATGGTGATTGTGTAGGCGAACACATAGTGGTCGTTCCGCTCATCGGACTTATCGGCCAGATACTGCGATCGCGCAGTGACTTCGATGCTATGTTTATCGCTCATCGGGCTATTCCACCGCAAATCGGCCGGGCTGACAAGCATTCGATCGAGTTCCTGCAAAGCGTAAAATTCAAACATCCACCAACGCATCGACGCACATGACCACACGCCGCAATGCCGCACGCCCGTTTCTCATCGCCCCGAGCATCCTGTCGGCCGACTTCGCACGCTTGGGCGAAGAGGTTCGCGCAGTCGTTGCGGCGGGCGCCGACATCATTCACTTCGATGTGATGGATAACCACTATGTGCCCAACCTCACGATCGGGCCGCTCGTCTGCGCGGCCATCCGCCCGCATGTGACGGTGCCGATCGATGTGCATCTGATGGTGAGTCCGGTTGATCGCATCGTCGCCGATTTTGCCAAGGCGGGCGCCAACATCATCAGCTTTCATCCGGAAGCGAGCGGCCATATCGATCGCACGATCAGTCTCATTCGCGAGCATGGTTGCAAGCCGGGGCTGGTGTTCAATCCGGGCACGCCGCTATCATGTCTGGACTACGCGCTGCCGCAGCTCGATCTGGTGCTCATCATGTCGGTCAATCCGGGCTTTGGCGGGCAGCAATTCATTCCGTACACCCTCGACAAGATCCGGGATGTACGTAAGCGTATCGACGCGATCGGCAGAGAGGTCATGCTCGAAGTCGATGGCGGCGTGAAAGTCGACAATATCGGCGCGATCGCGGCGGCTGGCGCCGATACGTTCGTCGCCGGTTCGGCGATCTTCGGTGCCGGTGATTATGCGAAGACGATCACTGCCATGCGCGCGGAGTTATCGAAAGCGGTCACGCAATGATCCTTGTCGGGTATGGCGGGCCTCCGCTGGAGGCGGCCCTGATCGATCTGGACGGTACGTTGCTCGACACGGCAGGCGATCTCGCTGCGGCGATCAATCGCATGTTGGCTGAGCTTGGTCGGCCCTCGCATGATGTGGCACTCATCGCGCAATATATTGGCAAGGGCATTCCCGTTCTCGTGCATCGTTCGCTCACCACCACGATGCATGGCGAGGCCGAGCTGGAACTCTTTGCGCGCGCATTGCCGCTCATGGAACGGTTTTATGCGGAGGAATCCGGTCGCAGCGCGGTGGCCTATCCGGGCGTGCTCGACGGGCTTGAGGCGATGCGTTCGGCCGGCGTCCGTCTTGCGTGCGTGACCAACAAGGCAGGCCGATTTACCGGCGAATTGCTCGCGCAGACCGGTCTTGCACAGTATTTCGATGTCGTCGTGAGCGGCGATAGCTTGGCACGCAAAAAGCCGGATCCGCTGCCGTTCACCCATGCCTGCGAACGCCTTGGCATTGCACCGGACCGTGCGGTGGTGATAGGCGATTCCGTCAACGACTTCGCGGCGGGCTTCGGGGCCGGCTGTAAGGTGTTCGCAGTGAACTACGGCTACAACGAAGGGCGTGCGGTGGCGGACTCATCGCCCGATGCGATCGTGAGTTCGCTCACCGAGGCCGCAACGCTTATTTTATCGACCCGGCAGCAAAAGGAAGATCCAAAGATGGGACCGATCATCGAACGGCTGAGAGCAATCGTCGGCGTCGAGCAGGTGCTCACCGAACCCCACGATCAGGAGGCCTACGCGACCGACTGGCGGCGCAAGTTTTTCGGCAAGCCGCTCGCGGTGGTGCGACCGAAATCGGTTAAAGAGGTCGCGGCGGTGGTGCGGCTTTGCAACGACGAGTTGATTGCCATCGTTCCGCAAGGCGGCAACACCAGCCTCTGCGGCGGGGCGACCACCGATGCGAGCCGCAGTCAAATCATCATCAGTCTCACGCGCATGAATCGCGTCTGCTCGATCGATACCGCCAACAACACGATGGTCGTCGAGGCGGGCTGCGTGTTGGCCAAGGTACAAGAAGCGGCGCGCGAAGCGGGGCGTCTGTTCCCGCTTAGCCTCGCCTCCGAAGGCACCTGCGCGATCGGCGGCAATTTGTCCACCAATGCAGGCGGCACCGCCGTGCTTCGTTATGGCAACACCCGCGAGCTGACGCTCGGGCTGGAAGTCGTGCTGCCTGATGGTGAAATCTGGGACGGGCTGCGCGGTTTGCGCAAGGACAACACCGGCTATGATTTGAAGCACCTGTTCATCGGCGCCGAAGGCACGTTGGGTGTGGTCACCGCGATTGTTCTCAAGCTATTTCCGTTGCCGGCAGGGCATGCCACGATGATGGTGGCGGTGGATACTCCGGCACGAGCCGTCGAATTTCTTGGGTTCATGCAATCGCGTTGCGGCGAGCGCTTGACCGGCATTGAGCTGATCTCCCAACTCTGCATTGATCTGGTTGCGAAGCACTTTCCCGAAACGCAGCGGCCGTTTCCGGAGACGCATCCGCAGTACGTGCTGGTTGAACTCTCCGATTCGCAATCGGGCGATACCGTTCGCGCGTTGGCCGAGAGCGTGCTTGAAGCGGCATTGGGGGCCGGCCTCATTCGCGATGCGGTGGTGGCTGCGAGTGAAGCGCAATCGAAGTCACTTTGGGCGCTGCGTGACAATGTCTCGGAAGCTCAGCAGAAAGAAGGACCCAACATCAAGCACGACGTGTCGATCCCGGCCTCGGCGATTGCGGGGTTCATTGCCACCACGAATGATGCCCTGCGCGCGGCTATCCCTGACGTACAACTCGTGACGTTCGGGCATATCGGCGATGGCAATCTGCATTACAACGTCGCCGCACCGGATGGTGTCGATGCACACGCCTTCATGAAAAATGAACAAGACCGCGTGAATCTGATCGTGCATGACGGCGCCGCGCGCTATCGCGGCTCCATCAGCGCCGAGCACGGGCTTGGACAACTCAAGCGGGACGAGATTCTCCGCTACAAATCGCCGGTGGAGATGGCGATGATGCGAAAGATCAAAGCGGCGCTCGATCCGCTTGGCATCATGAATCCGGGGAAGGTGCTGTAGAGCCGTTTCCAATTCAGGTTTGATCCTGAACGAGTCGAGCGGGAAGTCGATGGTTGATTGGACCGGCAGTGTAACCGGGACCGATTGTGCGGTGGCTGAGTGCCGATTGGTCGAGCGCGATTGAGGCGATGGCGTGTGTCTTTGGGT
>SHXR01000100.1 GCA_009693235.1 Betaproteobacteria bacterium
GCAAGGCATCATCAAGCACGGCGCTCCGCTCGATACGCGGGTGGCCGAACTGCTCGCGCAAGTTGGACTGGCCCGCGCCGATGGCGACAAGTATCCCCATGAATTCTCAGACGGCCAGCGCCAGCGGATTTCCATCGCGCGGGCACTGTCGTCCAATCCGGAGTTTCTGGTGTGCGACGAACCCACGTCGGCGCTCGATGTATCGGTGCAGGCGCAGATCCTCAATCTCATGAAGGATCTGCAACGGCGCTTCGGTCTCACTTACCTGTTTATATCGCACAACCTTGCGGTCGTGGCGCATGTCGCCGATCGCGTCGGTGTCATATACATGGGGCGCATCGTCGAGATTGCCAAGACGGACCAACTGTTCACCCATCCGCATCATCCATACACCCGCATGTTGCTCGATGCCATTCCTGACATCGCCATGAGCGGGAAGGCACGCACGCCGGTAGCGGGCGAAGTACCAAATCCACTCAATCCACCCACGGGCTGCGCATTTCACCCCCGCTGCCCGCATGCTGATGCGCGCTGCCGGCAAAAAGCACCGGAGACCAAAGAGTTGCCGGAGGGCAGTTCGGTGGCATGTCATGCCGTCGCCGAGGGACGGATTGCCTGAATCAAATCGACGCCAACGCGACCAGTGCACCGATAGCGAACAAGATTCCAACCAGCTTGCGACCCGTCGTCGCCTCATGCATCACAAACATCCCGAGGAGCGATGAAACGATGAGGCCAAGCTGCGCAATCGGCACGATGACACTTGCCTCACCGCGGGCGAGCGCCTCCAAGAGCAAGACAAAAGCGCCCGCCAACAGAACGGCCGCGACCAGGGCATGCCGGACCGTTATACGACTGGGCTTTGCAAAGCGATCCTCCCGATAGGCCATGAATGAGGCAAGCGTCACCGCAATCACGGCTTGGACCGCCAGCATCCCAGCGGGGGTGGAACCGGCCGCCATGGAAATCTTGTAGACGAAATTGGCGATGCCGACGCCAAGCGTTGCGTACAACACACGCACTAGCGATTCCGCGCTGGCACGGCGTTCGGCGGCGCCCCCCGCTGCACCGGCCAACAGCCACACTGCAATCGGTGCGAGCGCCAGACCGACGAACTTCATTGGGCTGAGGGCCTCGCCGAGAAAGACCATGGCAAGCGTTGCCGTGATGGCGAAATTCAATCGAAAGATGGGCGCGTTGATGCTGACCGAGCCCTTTTGCAGGCTCTTCGCAAAGTTGTAGAAGCCGGCGAAGGCAAACACGCCGGCCACCGCACCCCATAGCGATGCGGCGCTGAAAATGAGCGTTCCGGTCAACCACCCGTAGATCAAAATCAGCACGCTATACGTCCAAGACTGAATCATCATCAGCTGATGCGTCGGCACGCCGGACATGGCCGCACGCTTGTAAATCAGGTCGGATAAGCCAAACAGGACGAGCGCACCGATGGCAAAGGGGATGCCGCTTTGGAGCATTAGAAGGATCAGAGAGTGCAGAAGAGGGATAGGCAGGCCCTCGCATTCTCACATGCGAGGATAAATCCGACGCCCGCGGCCCCGATCTATAGAATGTGAGGCTATCGTCGCCAAAGGTAAGCGCATGTCGGAAGCAGTGACGCACCGCTCGATCCGCAGTTTCGTGCTCCGCACTGGCCGCATGACGGGCGCCCAGGAACGCGCCATTACCACGCTCTCACCACGCTTTACTATTCCATTCGCAGCCGAACCTCTTGATCTCGAGGCGACCTTCCAGCGTGCCGCACCGAAGATTCTTGAAATTGGCTTTGGGATGGGCGAGACGACCGCAGCGATCGCCCGCGATCATCCGGATCACGATTATCTCGGCGTGGAGGTCCACACGCCCGGCGTCGGCGCATTGTTGATATCGATGGAAGCACAGGGCCTCGCAAACATTCGCATCATTCAACACGATGCGGTGGAGGTGCTTGAGGCCATGATTCCAGCCGAATCGCTGGACGGGGTACATGTATTTTTTCCCGATCCCTGGCCAAAGAAACGTCACCACAAACGCAGACTGCTGCAAGCGCCGACCGTGTCACTGATCAGCGAGCGACTCCGACCCGGCGGCTATCTGCATGTCGCGACGGACTGGGAGGACTACGCGACCCAAATCCTTGCGGTACTGGCGGCCGAACCCTTGCTCACGAACACCGCGCATGGATTTGCCGATCGACCGGCTGCACGCCCCATCACCAAGTTCGAGCGACGCGGTAATCGGCTGGGGCATGGGGTGTGGGATGTGGTGTTTAAAAAGCGGGAAGTGGGAAGGGAGAAGGGGAAAGGGTCCTAACCCGTACCGCGCCGATCCCCCGCAGCTGAGCCGATCAACCCTTCTCTCTTCTCCCTTCGCCCTTCCCTATTGCCACAGGTATGTCCCCATCCCCTACTCCCCCACCCTACCGCTGGGTCATGCTCGCCGCGCTGTGGTTCACCTACACCGGATTCGGCATGGTCAATGCTTCGATGGCGCCGCTCATCACGCCGATTTGCGACGATCTCGGACTCAGCCGCTCGGCAATGGGCTTGGTATTGGGTGCCTGGGCTTTGGTATACATCGCCGCGGCGATCCCGTCTGGGACCTTGCTTGATCGCATCGGCACACCCAAAGGCGTGGCGATCGGCATTTTCATCATCGCTGCCTCCGGATTCGCGCGCGCCCTTGCGGTGGACTTCGTTACCTTGTTCATTGCAGTCGGCATTTTCGGCGTTGGCGGTCCGCTCATGTCGGTGGGCGCGCCCAAGCTGATCGCCCAGTGGTTTGATACCAAGGAGCGCGGTACGGCAGTCGGCATCTATATGACCGGCCCATTCATTGGCACCGCCCTATCGCTCGCATCGGCCAATAGCGTATTCATGCCGCTCTTCAATGATAGTTGGCGATTGACGGTGGGCGCCTTTGCGGTTGTCAGTCTGGTCGCAGGCTTTGTGTGGCTCGCCGTGGCGCGCGAACCGGCGGCGTCAACGACTACGTCGACGGAAAGCAAAGGCCACGCCGGGCTACGCGAATTTGCGCCGCTGCTGCGCGTGCCGCTGGTCCAAACAGTGCTACTTACTGCATTGGCCGGCTTCATGTTCAATCACGCGACTTCGAACTGGCTCCCCGAAATTCTGCGCTCACGCGGACTCGATGCAAGCGCCGCGGGATTTTGGGCGAGTATGCCAACACTGGTCGGCATCGTGAGCTCACTGACTATCCCTCGCTTTGCCATCGGTAAGCGCAGAATCGATATTCTTACCGGGCTTTATCTTTGCCTCATCGTCGCGACTCTGATGCTCGCGTTCACCGATATTCCGGGACTCTATGTGAGCCTGGTACTGTTCGGTGTCGCCCGGATCATGGGGCCTATTCTGATGCTAGTCCTCATGGAAGCACCCAAGGTCGAGGCGCGCAATATGGGCGCGGCCACCGGGTTGTACTTTACCGTCGGCGAAATAGGCGGCGTCATCGGCCCGGTTATCATCGGTGTAACCGCCGATCTCACCGGCGGCTTTCAAGGCAGCATCTTCGTGCTTGCGCTACTCGCCACCTACCTGTTCGTGATGACGTTTTCGCTGCGACGGGTGCTGGCCAAACAGCGGTATACTTGATTAACAACGAACTCTGGGGAAGCGCAGTGACCAACATGCTACGCGCTAGCATTGCCATCGCGTCGATCGTGGCCGCATCACTTTCGTTCGCGCAAAGTACCTATCCCGTCAAGCCGATCCGTTTCATCGCGCCGTTTCCGCCCGGCGGATCAAGCGATGTGTTATCGCGTCTGTTGGGACAGAAACTTGCCGAATTGCTGGGCCAGCCGATTACAATCGAGAATCGTGGTGGCGCAGGCGGCAATATCGGTTCGGAGTTTGCCGCGAACCTCCCGGCGGACGGCTACAACTGGCTTTTGGGCAGCAGTCCAGCCCTTGCCACCAATGTCCATCTGTACAAACGCATGGGCTTCGATCCGCTCAACGACTTCAATCCGGTTTCAATGATCGGTGTAAGCGGCTCGGTGCTGGTGGTGCATCCGTCGGTACAGGTCAACACGGTGGCCGAATTGATTGCCCTTGCCAAGTCGCAACCCGGCAAGCTCAATTACGGTTCGGGCGGCATCGGCAGCCCGGCGCATGTGATCGCCGAGAGCTTCAAGACACTGGTCGGCGTCGATATGGTGCATGTCCCCTATAAAGGGACCGGCGTTGCCGTCACGGATCTCGTCGCCGGTCAATTGCATTTGATTTTCTCGGATATGGTGCCCACCATTCCACAGATCAGAGCGGGCAAGCTTCGCCCGATCGCCGTCACCCTTGCGCAGCGCATTGCCGTGCTGCCTGATGTGCCGACCCTGGGTGAGGTCGGCGTCGGCGTAAAGGTTGGCGAAACATGGTGGGCATTGATGTTGCCAAAAGGCGCGCCGGCACCCATCATCGAGCGGCTCAACACGGAAATGGGGCGGACGCTCAGAATGCCCGAGGTGATCGAGCGCATGGGTTCATTGGGTGTGGCGCCGATGCATTCGACGCCCCAGGCCGTCACCGAGCGCATCCATCGCGACTCGCCCGAATTCGGCAAGATTTTAAAGGCCGCGGGCGTACAGCCGGAGTAACCGCTGTTTGCTTGCCTACGCCTGCTCGGCTAGAACGTGGCGCGCCAGCTCGTCGTGGCGCGCGAACCACACACCGCTGAAGCCGCGCATGTACTTGAGCACGCCATGCAGCATATCGCGGCCATCGGTGGTCGCGCGCCGAAGTGCGTGTGCAGCGTAAGATTCAAGAGTGACGGTGATTCGTTCTGATAGAGAAAGTCAAACGTATCCTTGTACACATCATAAAAATCACGCGGGTTGCCACGTAGCACGCGATTATCGGTGAAATCGCTATGCGGAAGGGCGACCAGCTTGCCCCGACCAGCGGTCACGACATAGGGCAGGTCGGTGTCGTGATAGTCGCCATGCCATAGGAAGCCTTCATCGCCGAGAATGCCCGCAGTATGCGCGCTGGGCGTCATCCGCGGACTCGCCCAGCCGGTCGGCCGCACGCCTGCGATCGATTCGATCATTTGCGTGCAACGACGGATCAACGCCCGCTCTTCATCGGCCGTGCAATAGGGCATGAACATGTCCTGGGTATACGAATGCCCGGCGATCTCATGTCCCTTGGCAATTAAAGCCCGCGTGGCCTCCGGGAAGCGTTCGATCGCTTTTGCGCTGGCAGCAATGGTTGTTTTGATCTCAAATGCATCGAACAGACGCATCAGACGCCATATGCCGGTGCGCCCGCCATAGTGGGCCCATGAAATCCCTTGCAGATCAGTCACGCCTTCGCGCAGACCGCTTGCCATCGGACCATAGGGCGGTGCCTTGCCGTCCGGCCAGCTTTCGAACATCACGGTGACCATCACGGCAATGCGGGCGCCGTTGGGCCATTGAATCGGGGAAACGGATTCCATTACGAGGCAACTCATATTGGCGATGGGGACGCCATTGTGCCGTCATTCCCCCAATGAGGGCACGGCGTGCAAGCCACAAACCTTGCTGGTTAGGCCGCCTTCATCTGCTTTTAATAGAGGAATTCCAGAAGCGCATGGCGACAGCGCATATAACGCGGATCGTCGGCCAGGGTCAGTCGATTGTGCGGTCGCGGCAGATCAACGGTAACGATTTCTCCGATGCGCAGCTCCGCTTTTTCCGGGCGATCCGCGCCCTGCGCCCAGATCGATTTGCGCAACACGGTAGGCACCGCACCAACTAGAATCAATTAGTTAATTTGGTTTGCCGACTGGCATGGCCGGTGTCTGCCGCACTGCTGCGGTGCGTTCGATGACGTGCGCGGTGCATGGGCGTCCTCATGAACGAGGCCACATCCATGCGGATGCAACGCGGATAAATCGGACTCTCAATAGGAGCGACAAGGAGCGACGAATGAATATATGGCAATTCGGTGATGTGCGGGTCGATCGTGTACTGGAGTTCGAACAACCACTGCTTGGTTGGCAGCAACTTTTCCCTGCAGCAACGACGGCGGCCGTCGATCGGCAACGCGCATATCTGGAGCCATGCTGGATGGAGCCTGGCACGGGCAAGCTCGTGATGTCTTTCCACAGTTTTCTCATCCGCAGCCGCGGCCTCAATATTCTCGTGGATACCTGCGGCGGCAATGACAAGCCGCGGCCCAACAAATCGCGTTATCACATGCAGCAGTGGCCGTATCTCGAACGATTGAGGGCAGCAGGCGTTGCGCCCGAAGAGATCGACTTCGTGCTGTGCACGCACTTGCATGTCGATCACGTCGGCTGGAATACGCGACTGGTGAATGGTCGCTGGGTGCCGACATTCCCGCAAGCAAAGTACGTGTTTGCGCGCACCGAATGGGACTACTGGCGCGAACACTACAAGACCGAGGCATTCAAAGACGATCCGTTCTATATCGACAGCGTGCTACCGGTGATCGACGCGGGTCAGGCGCAATTTGTCGATTCGAACTTCGCGTTCAACGACGAGGTGGCGCTTGTGCCGACGCCCGGCCACACGCCAGGACATGTGTGCGTGAATATTCGATCGAAGGGCACCGAGTGCGTGATGACCGGCGACATGATGCATCACGCGCTGCAAGTGGGTGAGCCTGAGTGGTCGAGCTGCTTCTGCGTCGATCCGAAACAATCAGCGTTGTCGCGTCGTGGCCTCTTCGAGCGCTATGCCGGCACGCCGACCGTGATCCTACCGGCGCACTTCGCGACACCAACGGCCGGGACGATTGAGCGGGCCGGGTCGACGTGGCGGTATCGGTTTCAAGGTACGTGACGGTCA